>CAYLWR010000001.1:0-2725 GCA_964387755.1 uncultured Candidatus Saccharibacteria bacterium
TACTCCCTCGGTTTCAAAAGTGGAAACAGTTGGGTCTCACGGAGTGGTTTGTCGACAAGGAACGCAAAGAGTCGCTCACCAAATCCAAATCCGCAGGTCGGTGGCATGCCGTGTTCGAGCATGTCGACGAATTCCCATTCAGGCATCATCGCCTCATCATCGCCTCGTTCGATCATCTGTTGCTGGAGTTCAAATCGAGCACGCTGATCGACTGGATCATTGAGTTCTGAGAATCCATTCCCTACTTCACTTCCCGCAATGAGGACTTGGAATCGCTCAGTTACTCGAGGATCATCGGCACATGCTTTTGCAAGTGGAGAGACGAGTTTGGGGATGCGTACGAGGAATGCTGGGCCTGCGATAGACTTGCGACAG
Organism: uncultured Candidatus Saccharibacteria bacterium; assembly: GCA_964387755.1. GTDB lineage: Bacteria > Patescibacteriota > Minisyncoccia > Phycocordibacterales > UBA9973 > UBA4124. The sequence continues at coordinate 376 of CAYLWR010000001.1, forward strand.
TATTTCCAGAGTGTGTCGGTGAGTCGCTCGCGGTTGGTGCCAGAGTATTTCACGCCGAGTTCGTCGAGTTTAGATTTCATCTCGTCCTCTGTTGCATCCAAAACATTCACGCCAGTTTGTGCTTCGATTTCCTGCACATAGTCTACTTTCTTCCAGTCATCGTTGAGATCAAAGGTGTGTCCACGAGTGGTAAAAGATGTCGTCCCAAATGTCTCTTGTGCAACTGCGCGATAGAGATCAGTCACGAGTCGCATACCATGTTCGTAGTCGGCATATGCCCAATAAAACTCCATGTTCGTGAACTCTTGGAGGTGGTCAGGGCTACTACCTTCGTTGCGGTAGACACGACCGATCTCAAATGTCTTGGGGAATCCTGCGGCCATCAGTCTCTTTTGCCAGAGCTCGCCGACTGAGATACGCATAAATACATCGAGTGCAAAATCTTTGTGGAATGTCTTGAATGGATTGGCCTCGGCACCGCCAGTCGTGACCTCGAGTGTGGGTGTTTCGACTTCCATAAAGCCGTGCTCCTTCATGAAGTTGCGCGTCACTTCCCAAAACTTCGCCTTCTTTTTGAACATCTCATACAGATCAGGATCAGTCAGAATGTCGAGGTATCGCTTGCGGTAGCGTTCATCGTCATCAGTGATACCGTGCCATTTCTCAGGAAGCGGGAGCAATGACTTCGCAAGCATGTTCCAACCGCTTACAAAGAGTGCTTTCTCGCCGCGCTTGGTCGTATACGCGATACCCGTCGCCTCGACGAAGTCTCCTACATCAGTTGTCTCATTCCAGAGCTCGTATGCTGCACTGTCCATTTCATCAGACTTCAAAAATAGCTGCATCGTGCCCGTGCCATCAAATATATCTGCAAATGCAAGTCCGCCTTGTCCGCGCTTGCTCATGATACGTCCTGCCAGTGTCACTTCTTCTTTCCCTCCTTCTAGAAGTGAAAATCGATCGACAAATATATCAATGGGGTGGGTGCGATTGGTCGTCGCAGGATAGGGATTGATCCCCTTGTCCTCCAATATCGCCTTCTTCTTCAGCCGTTCGCTTCGGAGTTCTTCAGTCGATGCCATAGTACTCCCATTCTAGCAAATATAGCCAATAAAAAAAGCCCCCTGTTTAGAGGCTTTCTACTTCTTGTAAGTTGTTATTTAAGCAAACCGACATAATTCTTTTCATCAAAAGAAAAGTATTCGTTTTCAATTACTTTCACAAGATACAAATATACTGCACCGTCCTTGCGATGTTCAACGAATAATCCCAGCGGACAATTATAGTTACCTGTATCGGTAAGACCGATCATGAGTACCTTCAATTTTTCATCAAAGTACCCTTTTCCCATTTCATCGATCATGCTTTGTATGCCTTGTGAAATCGGCATTTTCAATGCCTCAGAAAACATGTCAGTAAGTCTAAACTTATTTTTGAATACTGCGATAGTCTCTTTTGGATATTCATCCTCTACGACAATAGCATCTGGGAGCCAGAGAGAAATATTTTGATCAATAAAAACACTCTTTATACTCCTTTGATTTGCCGCAGTAGTAAAACTATCGATAAGATCCTTTATGGAATTCCCCATCTTTTGTTTATTTTTATGTTTAAGAACCAATTTTGTTTATAAATTAATGATAACATATAAATATATAATTGTCAAATATAAAAAGCCCTTATTTCTAAAGGCTCTTTTCCATACTATCTACTAACTTATATTCCCTCTTTCTTAAGCTCTTCTATCACCTCTTTTGCATGCTTACTGAGCTTCTCAGGAAGTTTGATATCAAGTTTGATAATGAAATTGCCGCGCTTGTGGGAGCCGGTTGGTACCCCCTTGCCTTTGAGTGTGACACTATCGCCAACACGCGTACCTGCAGGTATCGAGACAGACTCCATACCATCAAGTGTCTCGACTGCATATGTCGCACCGAGAAGCGCATCGGTGAGCTTGATCGGGAGCGTTGTCACCAAATCAGACTTCTCACGGCGTATGCTCTTGTGTGGCGCAACAGTGATATGTACGTACAGGTCACCAGACTGTCCGCCCTGTATAGCCTCCCCCATACCCGCAAGTCTGAGTGTTTCGCCATTTTGGATGCCTGCTGGGATAGCTATTTTGATAGTACGTTCTTCGTTTACAACACCGCGGCCGTGGCAGTGCTTGCAGGCAACTTTTGGAATTTTGCCAGTTCCATGACATTTGTCGCAGATCTCGTTTGTCGCGATAGATCCGAGAATAGTACGCTGAATATTTCGCACCTGCCCCTTACCCTGACACTGCGTACAGGTTTCTAGATGTGTTCCAGGCTCAGCACCATTTCCTTTGCATGTGCTGCAGGTAGAA
>CAYLWR010000002.1:0-11172 GCA_964387755.1 uncultured Candidatus Saccharibacteria bacterium
TATGCAAAAGACACTCTTTTTTGATCTCGATGGGACGCTCACACCACACTCAACATGGTATGAACTAAACCTGTTGCTCGGTATCACCCCCCAAGAAGATAAGGCACTTTTTGAGAAATATCTTGCCGGTGGCATAGACTACCGCGGATGGATGAGTGCACTCATGGAGCTTTATCATCGTGGGTCCAAACTTCATCGAGACAAAGTTGTCGAGCTTGCTCAGACGCTCGTACTTCACACTGATGCACAAGCAGTAGTAGATGCAATAAAAGAAAAAGGCTATACCGTTGTGCTGGTATCAGGCGCGGTTGATATTGTTGTGCAAACTATCGCACAGAGACTCAGTATCGATACGTGGTTTGCCAAGACGCAGGTAGTCTGTGATACAGATGGATATGTCGTAGATCTTGAAACAAGTACTGAAGGTGAGCGTGATGGCAAGCTGCACTTCCTCGAGTCGTACTGTACTGAAAAAGGAATTGATCCACGCGAGGTATACTGCGTCGGTGATGGAGGTAACGATCTCGAGCTTTTCAAACATGCACGAGGTATTCTCCTTGGGCACAATGAGGAACTCAAACCGTTTGCGTGGAAAGAGGTACAAAATTTATCAGAGATAATAGATTTACTTTAATTTATGGAAGGCTTTGGAAATATCGACAGAATGGATGTAAAAACGATGGAACAAGATCGTTTGATTGATACCTTACATAAAAAATTTGAGGATCAGAAAAAAATATATCAACCAAACCCTAAAGATTTCATAGGTGTAGAAGGATTTGATGAGCAAACTATTGAGGAAGAAATAAAACTAACTCAGTCTTTGAAGGAAAAATGGGATCAACAAAATAATCAATATGAGCAAAAACAAAAAAGACTCAGTGATGTATTTGAAGGAATCATTGTCGATCAATTTTGTGGAGAGTGGATGGCAAACAAAGCGCAAGCATTCTATACCGCAGAACCCGATGACTATATTAGAAAAGTAGATTGTGTGGTTGAGTTTCAACCAAATGAAAATAATGAAACCAAGGAATATCTTGGTCTTGGGATTGATGTAACCTTTTCTTCTGATTATTCAACTGTGCAAACAAAGCTCGATACCATCTGGAATAAAGAAGTAATGAAAGGAAAGGAGGTAGCAGTAAAATATATTGATACCGAAGATTTTAAAGGATCACTTGATGTGTGTAGAGTCGTTATTGCTGCCGACAAAGAAACAGTGTATGAACTTGCTCGGTTGTATAAAAACAAAGACAGAGAAGCAATTGATAACCATCCATTTCTTGCAAACATCATTTCTCAAATCAAATGTCAGCTCGAATCGTATTATCGATACGCGCAAAAAAAAGCACTTGCTGCAGACTATCTTCGCCATGTTACCAAGACACTTAGTACGTTTTATGGAATTTATTCCGAAAAAGAAGCGTTTATTGCTGAGCATGAAGCAGAGGTCGCACAGAGTTCTGTGTATAAAACTATAGAAGAATATTGCCGAGAAAGGTTAGAAAAAATTCAGGCATAATATGCAAATTTTATTTGAAACTGCCGACCTTCTCATCGTAAACAAACCCGCAGGGTTGCGGACGCATGCCGATGGCAAGAGCGGTGTACCAACGGTTGTGGATTGGATTCTCAGAGAGCGACCCGAGATACGAGGAGTAGGGGAAGATATGGAGGTAGATGGCAAGCGTATTGAACGTCCCGGGATCGTGCACCGGCTCGACGAAGAGACGAGCGGGTGTCTCGTGATTGCGAAAACACAATCTGCGTTTGAATACTTGAAACAACAATTCAAAGATAGAAAGGTTGAGAAGGAATATCATGCGTTTGTATGGGGACATTTCAAGGAACACAAGGGAATAGTGAACGAGCCGATCGGACGAAGTACTGGAGACTTCCGCAGGTGGCAGGCAGGTCGTGGGGTGCGAGGAGAGCTACGGGAAGCGGTGACGAAATGGGAGGCGATCGAGCAGTTTGAGTTTGAAGGAGAGCGATACTCATTTATGCACTTATGGCCCAAGACTGGCCGGACGCACCAGCTTCGCGTCCATATGAAATATCTCCAGCGGCCGATAGTCAGTGACAGTCTCTATGGAGGCAAATCAGGTCTCGGGTTCGAGCGGGTGGCGCTTCATGCCCGTACAATCAGCCTTACGGCGCCTACCGGAGAGCAGATAGTGGTGACGGCTCCGTATCCTGTGGATTTTGCAAGGGCGCTCGAGGGCACTATTGCGCATTCGCCCAAAGCGTGATAGATTTGTGACCTATATGGCATTCACTACTGTAGACATTGAGGCACGCAAAAAGCTTGATTTCGTATCAGGTGACACCGTCCGTGTCTGGTCAAAAATCGAAGATAAGGGTAAATACCGCCTCCAAGCATTCGAAGGCCTCGTACTTGCGCGCAAGCACGGTACTAGTGCAGGAGGAACATTCACCGTCCGAAAGGTATCAAACGGGGTGGGTGTGGAACGTATCTTCCCACTCTATTCTCCAATGATCGATAAGATCGAGGTTACCAAGCGCGCAAAGACTCGCCGCAGCAAGCTCTACTACATCCGAGAAAAGGCAGCCAAGGAAGTTCGCCGCAAGATGAAGCAGATCCTCGGCGGCACACTAGCGGTAGAAGCCGAAGAAATGGCAGCCGTCGAAGCAGCAACCGAAGCCCCAGAGACTCAGGCAGAATAAAAAAATCCCTCTCAAAAAATGAGAGGGATTTTTTTGTGTGCGCGAGAGAGGACTTGAACCTCCATAGGATTGCTCCCGCTACCACCTCAAGGTAGTGCGTCTACCAGTTTCGCCACCCGCGCAGGGTGCATTCATGCGAATGTAGTTGGTACTATAGTGTATACTTTGCCTATATGCAAGACCATGCAACACGGCGATATTTTTATGGGGGATTGTTTCTCGCAGTGGCGATTCTTTCAGTTCTCATAGTATGGCCATTTGCCAAGGTGATCATTCTCTCAATTGCGCTCTCGGCAGTGCTTTTTCCAGTGTATCGCTTCATCAAGCGCGGGGTGCGTCTCTCGTGGCTCGCGTCGCTTTTGACGGTTATTTTGTTTATCGTTGTGCTCTGTATCCCGGTATTTACCGTTGGAACAGTAGTCTTTAAGCAGTCCCAAAACCTCACTGGATGGGTGAACGATCATGGCGGACTCGACAATATTACTCGAGTCTTCAACCGCTCCATCACCAACCTCGTCCCTGGCGGAGTGATCAATCTCAAGCAAGGCATTGCGCAGGTTGCAAACACACTTACTAATGGCATTGGAAACGCATTCACTGCGACACTTACCACTCTCTTTTCATTCTTCCTTGTTGTTCTTGCACTCTTTTATTTCCTCAAGGATGGTACGGTGTGGCGTGAGGCGTTGATCAAGTTCAGCCCACTCTCAGATGAAAGTAGTCACAAGATACTTGCAAGGCTCAATGGTGCAGTCAATGGCATCATGAAGGGATACCTGCTCATTGCACTCGTCCAAGGCGTGCTCATGGGTATCGGGCTATGGATATTTGGGGTGCCAAATCCGGCGTTGTGGGGAGTGTTGACTGGTATTGCATCGCTCGTCCCAACGATTGGTACAGCCCTTGTTGCAATCCCAGTCCTTGTATTCCTCCTCATTGCTGGAAAAACTGGAAATGCGATCGGATTCGGTATCTGGGCTGCTGCGCTTGTTGGATCGATCGACAACCTACTCAATCCATATCTCGTTGGAAGAAAGATCGAGATACATCCGCTTCTCGTACTGTTCTCAGTACTTGGGGGTATCGCGCTTGTGGGGCCACTCGGTATCCTCATCGGACCACTCACCATCTCGTGCATGTATGCGCTTGCGAGTGTGTACAAGACCGAGACGTCACTCTAGTGCTATACTCTCTCCATGCACATCTATCTCGGGCTTTTTGCAGCAGTCATCGGTATCGGCATCTCGCACTACATTCACACACAAAAGAAAAAAAAGGCAACGCTCATCTGTCCCCGTGAAGGCGCATGTGAAAAGGTAATTCATTCATCATTTGCAACGACCTTTGGTGTTGATAATACTGTTCTTGGCATGGGGTACTACGTCCTCATCGGATCTTTGTATGCAGTTCTCCTTGCAGTTCCGCACCTTGCTTCCGGTGCTATCCTATGGGTGATGACGATCGCGACCTGTGTTGGGGCACTGTTCTCACTGTATCTCATTGCACTGCAGGCGTTTGTGATTAGAACGTGGTGCGTGTGGTGTCTCGGATCAGCTGTGGCGACATTTCTGCTTGTTGGGGCGCTCTTTGGTCATGAGATGAGCGAGCTCTTTGCACTCCTTGCACAACAGCACATGTGGTGGGTGATACTCCATAACATCGGATTTATTCTTGGGCTTGGTGGCGCAACAATCACTGACATCATGTTCTTCCGATTCCTCAAGCACGGCACTATCACGCGGGAACAAAAGGAAACGATGGACACACTTTCAAATGTTATCTGGATCGGACTTTGCGTTCTCATAGTCTCAGGCATCATGCTGTACCTACCGGAACAGGCACGGCTGTCCGTCTCTAGCAAATTCCTCCTCAAGCTGGTGGTGGTGAGCGTCATCACGATCAACGGATTCTTCCTCAATGTGCTCGTTGGACCGCGTATGCGCCAGTTCTCACTTGATCAGACACTGCCAGCTCGACGATTCAGAAGGCGCGCATTTGTACTCGGTGCGATCTCGATCACGAGTTGGTACACGGCATTTTTGCTCGGATCATTTCGCTCCATACCGATCACCCTCCGCTAAGGGATCGGTGTCTATGTTGTCTTACTCCTTGCTGCGATCGTTGGCAGCCTCATTTATGAGCACGTCATGAGCCATCACTGGAAGCCTGAGCCAGCTAGTCAATAACTGGCAAATCTGGTATAACGAACTTCGCACCGCTTTCGATCCACAATAGAAAGCGGACACATACATGGTGCCCATAGTGTAGTGGTAACACAACAGGTTGTGGTTCTGTTATCTCGGGTTCGAACCCCGATGGGCACCCACTTATCAAATAATTATTTTTTTATGATTTACACCAAAGAAAACCTTATTGTGTCTATTGAAAACGAGTTTCGCATCCTCAAGCACCTCTGGTCCAAGATTCCTGCTGGGACAGAAGGGTACAAGCCAAGCGAAGGACAACGTACGACACTTGAGCTCCTCCAGTATCTCTCTGCGATCTTTGCAAACAGTACCCATGTGATTTATGAAGGGAACATCGAGGCGTACAAGACCGGTCCGGTGAATCCAATGGAAACCACGATGCAAAATTTCCCTGAAAAAATGGATGCACAGCTTGCAGTATGGAAGACTATGATGGAGAAGTTCGATGATGCGCAGCTTGCTACGATCATCAATATTTACGGCATGGGTGATATGCCGAAAGGTCGCTACCTTGTCGAAAATCTCCTCAAATGGGCAGCGGCGTACAAGATGCAGCTGTTCCTCTACTGCAAAGCGTCTGGGAACACTTCGATCAATACTGCAAACCTTTGGGGCGGAGTTGATATGGCAATGAATCAGTAAGATATCTACAAACCTCCCCAATCGGGGAGGTTTTGCTATACTAGCCCCCTATGAAGATCCTCAAACAATACCTCCGCAAATACTGGAAACTGTGCGTACTCATCGTCGTACTTGCCACCATCAATACAGTCTTTTCACTCTTTGAACCGATTATTTATCAGCGCATCATTGATCGGTACGCGACACGGTTCCATGAACTCACGCTTACACAATTTTTCCACGGCACGATCTTGTTGCTCCTTGCGTATGTTGGCACGGCGTTTGTATCTCGTGTTGCCAAAAATTTTCAAGACTACTATCTCAATCGTGTGAGCCTTGCGAGTGGGGCAGATATGTACAGTGCAGGTGTTGCGCATTCGCTCGACTTGCCATATGCAGTCTTTGAAGACGAACGCTCAGGCGAGACGCTCGGCAAACTCCAAAAGGCACGTCAGGACACAGAAAAATTGATTCAGGATACAGTAAATACGGTGTTTGCCTCCACGATCATTCTCATATTTGTGCTCAGCTATGCCGCGACCGTCTACTGGGTAATACCACTCATCTTCTTTGGTATGATATTTATCATTGGAGGCATTACGCTTGCGTTTTCTCGCAAGATCAAAAAAATCCAGACGCTCATTGTTGCTGAGACGACAGCACTTGCTGGATCGACGACTGAATCGCTCAGGAATATTGAGCTTGTGAAGAGTCTTGGTCTTGCTGGGCAAGAAGTCGATCGACTCAATAGCACTACTGAAAAAATATTGAAACTTGAGCTCAAGAAACTCCGCTATGTGCGCATGCTCGACTTTGTGCAGGGCACGGTGACCAATGCAGTCCGCGCTGGGCTCTACCTCTTCCTCTTCTATATGATCTTTACGCAAAGGATCACGCTTGGCCAATATATCTCACTCAACATCTATTCGTTCTGGCTCTTCTTTCCGCTTACACAGTTTGTCGCCTACGTTGCGACCTATCGCACCGCCGAAGCGTCCCTTGCCAACTATCAGAAGCTCATGGAGACTAAGCCTGAGCCTCGCGCCCTTGCACCAAAGGCGGTGGGAGAAGTTGCAAAACTTGCATTCAAAGACGTCTCATTTGGCTACGCATCGGCAAGCAATCAAGCACTCACCGATATCAGCTACAGTGTTGCTCGGGGCGAAACAATTGCATTTGTCGGTCCTTCCGGATCAGGTAAAACATCACTCGTTAAACTGTTGGTTGGACTATATGAACCAACGAGTGGTGACATCTTGTACAATGGCATTTCGTACAAGGACATTGATAAAGAAGAACTTCGCACACAGATCGGGTTTGTAACGCAAGACACGCAGCTCTTCTCCGGAACTATTCGGGAAAACTTATTGTTCGTAAACCCGAACGCAACTGACGAAGCATGTCTCGATGCACTCGCAAAAGCGCAGTGTCAAAATCTTCTTGAACGTGGCGGCAAAGGCCTCGATACGGTGATCGGCGAAGGTGGCGTCAAGGTTTCGGGTGGAGAAAAGCAGCGACTCTCTATAGCGCGTGCACTTCTGCGTGATCCAAATATCCTCGTGTTTGATGAAGCAACATCAGCGCTCGACTCACTCACCGAAGAAGAAATCTCAAAGACGATCAAAGATGTATCTGCAGTGAATGAGCGCATCACGATCCTTATTGCGCACCGACTCTCGACCATCATGCACGCCGATCGCATCTATGTACTCGAGAAGGGGATGGTGAGCGAACACGGCACTCATGACGAGCTCATTGCAAAGCAAGGTTTGTATCAAGCGATGTGGCGCCAGCAGGTGGGGGAGCGATAAAAGTGACTTTTGTATATTTATTGCTATAATCCTAAAGCAAAAAGTCATCACTCTTAAAAACTACATATATGGGACACTATGCCGCAGAAATGGGCTACGAAACGCCCGAGGAACGCAACCTTCGCCAAGAACAGTACTACAGAGAAATGGAAGAGATATACAGACAGAATGAATACCAGCCAACCGTTGGAGATGAAGCAGATCTCACTCAAGAAGGATTCCATTCACTCGGAATGTCATTCTATTATTACAACCGTTTCCAAATAGTGAAACGAATCAAGTTTGAAAATAACAAAGCTTTCATTTCGTTTCTTGATGAAGATCAAGCACAGAAAACATTTGGGAGTAAAACACCCCTCCAAGCTCTTGTTGCTGATATGATGGGTAATATAGAATGGTACGACGCCAAGCATTTCCGTAAAATCTAATAATACACAAAGCTCCCAATCGGGAGCTTTTTCTTGACGCATACATAGGATTTTGATACAAACCATACATGACATCTCGAACAAACAACCAATCATGGTGGACAGCCTTTTCTTAAGGGTTGGTAGGTTGTTTTATTTCTCTGAAGCAAGATATCAGCCCTGAAGGCTGATTTTTCTTTTCACAATTAAATATAAAGTTTATGCAAGAAAATGTAGTATTTACGCATCAATTGCGTACCGAACGACAAGTCAACAATGCACCTATTGCAACTGGTACAAAGTGTCGATTCGTACCAGAACCACTTAAAGGTGGTTGGGGCAATCAAGTATCAGGAAAAACAGTTACTACTATTTACTATGAAGACGGCTCTTCTGAAAGTGGCGACATTACTGAATCTGATAAGAAATTGTTTTTTGCAAAACTATGAATGATAGACCAGGACTCCCTGGTCTTTTTACTTGACGACTATGCTACAGTAAAAGTATGAATACAACACAAACAGCAGTATTTGGTGGAGGATGCTTTTGGTGTACTGAGGCGGTCTTCAAGATGATGAAGGGGGTGAGTAGCGTCGTGCCTGGATACGCTGGTGGCACAGTCGCAAATCCTACCTATGAACAAGTCTGTTCGGGAAATACCGGGCATGTCGAAGTTGTGCGGGTCGAGTATGACCCAGCACAGGTGCGGTATGAGGATTTGCTCACGGTGTTCTTTGGTTCGCACGACCCGACGACGCCCAACCAGCAGGGAGCAGATATCGGGACACAGTATCGATCGGTGGTGTTTTATACGACTGATGAGCAAAAAGTTGCTGCGGAAAAATTTATCGCTGAAACCAATACTTCCAATGAGCACGGCGCACCGATCGTGACGACCGTCGAACCACTCACGACATTCTACGAAGCAGAAGACTATCATCACGATTATTATTCCAACCATCAGAACCAAGGGTACTGTATCGCAGTCATTAATCCCAAGCTTGAAAAGGTGCAACAAAAGTACGCAGACCTATTACAAGATATTTATAAGAAATAAGTTTGACTTTTTATTTAAATATAGTATAAATGCAACTATATGTTCTTTAAAGTATTTCACTGGTCATAGCTACGAGGTTCTGAAATATCGGGAGTTCCTAGCTATGACCACTGTTGGTTGTAGTTCTGTCCCGGATGAGGGAAAACAAAAACCATAACGACATGGAAAAATTTGCATCGGCCGACTACACAGTTGGCCAACTCAACGCCATTGTAAAACGAATGAGAAAACAAGGTGGTTTCGATGGGGTCGAGAAATTTCTTCGAGGAGAGCTTGTTCTTGCTCAACCAAACAGACCCTGGCGTGAAGAAAATGGAATTATTTATTTCACCGTAACATCTGATGGTACGACCGGCACTGAATGGATTACTCGTTTTGAAAGAAAAGAATGCTATATCAGCGCCCTTGCAAAAACCACACTTCTTTCTAAAGAATTTAAACCCACATCTGGAGTTACAACAGAAGTGGCTGTTTTAAAAGGGGTGTTGTTTGCTGAAGGTAAACGCTATGCGCATAATGTGTATGAAGCGGCAAAGGATCGCAGTCTGAAAAAACCTAATGCAGAAGTTAGTTGTCTGATTCGTGACAAGTTTACTGATGATGAAATTGAAGCAATGGGTATTGCCTCTATTATTATCATGCATGATCCGATTAAGGATTCCGAAGGTGATCCGCAACTGTTCGCTATCGAACTTAGTGACAATGATGCAATCTCTTGGCTCAAATGGTCTCATGCTGATCCTGGTATAGGATGGCTTCAGTCAGCTGGGTTTGCGTTTGGTGTGTCATAAAATCGTATCTGTAACAACAGTAAAGATCTTAGTTTAAAAACTAAGATCTTTTTTATATGCTAGAGTACCTACATGTCAGACAAAATCATTAAAACCGAAGAAGAGTGGAAGAAGGAGCTTACGCCCGAGCAGTATGAGGTACTTCGCGGGAAGGGTACTGAGGCACGCATGAGTAGCCAGCTTGTACATGAGAAAGCAAAGGGGACGTATATGTGCGCAGCGTGCGGGAACCCTTTGTTTGCAAGCGATGCAAAGTTTGACTCCGGTACTGGGTGGCCAAGTTTTGATCAAGCGATTCCCGGATCAGTCGAAGAACGACCAGATGATAGTCACGGTATGCACCGCATCGAAGTCGTGTGCGCACGCTGCGGCTCACACCTTGGCCATGTGTTTCCCGATGGTCCGACATCGACTGGTCAAAGGTACTGCATGAATGGTATTTGTCTCGACCTCCAAAAGTCTGATACGGCAGCGCGTGATGATGAAGAAAGGGAACACAATTGGTAGGTATTGACATTTAAACAAAAATAGTTTATAATAAATATAAGTTCGTGCGCTTCACCGATGGCACGTAAAAGTCGTCAATTAGACGAATACCTACCCTTCAAGGAGGTAAAGAATCGGATTTTGTACTTTTAAAAATTTAAATTATGTCAACAAAGAATTCATCAAGAAATCTTAACATTCGATTTTTCAGCATCCTCTTTTTCCTTATTGGCTGCGGTGCTCTTTGCTTAAACAAAGAGTGGAATATTGCGGCATGGGTTTTCAACGCATTCGCTGGTCTTTTACTTGGATTTAAAATTTATTTCTCTATAAAAAACTATAGAGAAAAAGTTAAAGAAATCAAATATCAACGATTGAAAGTTGAGCGTGAAAAGGAGCAACAGCAAATGCGGGAATTAGAAGAACAAAAAAGATTACAACATGAACAGCAAATGATAAGGGAAATCCCTGGAATCGTGGAAATGTTCAAATCAATTACTGTTAAAAGTTGGAGCGATCTTGCTTCCTTTGAAAAAACAAGAAGTGAGTATGGCGGATTCTTTAATTTAAAAACGGATAATGTTCACTACAACGAGCAAAAGGAAAAGCTATACAAGCTTTGGAGAGATGCGAATGCAGCAATGACTGATATGAAATTATCAGACTTAGTGCAAGTAAGTGATTCAAAAGAACAGCTTGTGTTCAATGGAGAACTCTTCCGTTTTGCGGTTGCTGAGTTATGGTACCGAATTAACAGTATTCATAATGACGAAGAATTGCAAAAGTTGTACAAACATTTTAAAGATATGCAGAAAAAACTTGAAGGTAAAGAAAATTACTCCGGCTACAGGGCACTTCGTCAAACCTTATACGGGTATGGAGAATTGCCAAAAATCTTTAAAATTAATGACATTCAGTTTCAGAGCGTTTAAGTTAAAAACTAATGATGGGTCCCGAGATTACTCGGGACTTTTTTATTGCATACTTTTTTGCTAGAGTATCTTGCATGAACGAATATCAAATCCTTCTCTTCTATAAATACGTCCACATCGACAATCCTGAAGCAACACGGGAGTGGTTTCGCGCGCTTTGCCAGAAGCT
>CAYLWR010000003.1:0-9015 GCA_964387755.1 uncultured Candidatus Saccharibacteria bacterium
CTCAACAAAACAAAGCTGGTATATCTGTGACTATTGCCGAAAAACACGGACAGCTCACAAACTACGAACGGCGGCTTGAAGCATTTGTAAAAAAATATCCAAAAATGGCAGAAACGGAACAGGTTGTATTGGACAGAATTAGAGAAAAATTACTTGAAAAGAAAGATGCTCTTGCCGATTTGGTAAATATTGAAGAAGAAAATATAGATTCTATAGCTCGTCAGAACTAGTTCTGCTTTCGTTCTATCACCTTCATCACCGCAGCTTCAATCGCATCGCGGCCCATACGATAGTGTTCGATGAGCTCATTTGGTGTGCCTGATTGTCCAAATTGATCTTTGACACCAATGAATTCTATGGGTGTTGGGTAGTTCTGTGCGAGTACCTCGGCAACCACACCACCGAGCCCGCCCGCGACCTGATGTTCCTCAACGGTAACGACTGCTTTGGTTTCTTTTGCGGCAGCAACGATAAGGTCTATATCTAGCGGTTTGATGGTATGCATATTGATGACGAGCGCCTTGATATGTTTCTTTTCTTCTAGATCTCTGACTGCGCGAAGTGCATGCGCCACAAGCGCACCTGTCGCAATGATAGCAACATGCGCAATACCATCTGGACGATAGAGGATCTGTCCTTTGCCGAGCTCAAATGGAGTTTGGTCAGTTGTGATAACTGGCGTCTTTTCTCGCGCGAGACGAAGGTATGCGAGTTTTGGATCACTAGAGAGCGCGAGTGTTGCTTGCTTTGCTTGGATCGCATCACATGGCGAGATGACGGTCATACGTGGAAGTACGCGCATGAGCGCAATGTCCTCGATCGCCTGATGTGTGCCGCCGTCTGGCCCAACTGATACTCCAGCGTGTGACCCTACGATCACTGCAGCGCGATCGTTGTACGCAAGCGTGGTACGAATCTGTTCCCAGTTGCGACCTGGGCTAAACATGGCATACGAACTAAAGAATGGATATTTCCCCATCGCTGCCATACCTGATGCAACCGTTGCAAGATTTTGCTCAGCAACGCCAATTTCTACAAATCGTTCTGGGAATTTTTCTTTGAAGAGATGCATTTGCGTACTCTCGGTGAGATCTGCACAGAGTGCGACAATGTCTTTGTTGGACTCCCCTGCAAGCGCCAACCCTTCACCAAATCCCTTGCGAATAGGAACCTGCTCGACATCATCGGCAAAAATTTTCGGATTGAGTTTTAAATCTGGATTAAGCATCGTGTTTTTGTTGTCTATGTAGATTTCTAAATCCCTTGATAATAAAAATTATACCTATGATCCATATAACAGGAATAAATGCGAAGTATAAAATTATAATATTTAAAATACTACTCGAAGTCTGACTGATACCTAATAGATGTTGAACAATCGATGAAATAGAGCTCGCGATTCTAATCGAGAAAATTAATATAAGTATTCCTAACAATAATTGAGTTATTATTTTAAATATTTTCATACTACTTATGCTCGCTCTTAATTTTACCTCCCAATGTTCTGAGTTCATCGAGCGCCATTGTGGCCTCATCTTTATTGGGTGCTTTGCCGTGCCATTCGAACTTCCGTTCAAATTCTCTCACGCCTTTGCCTGGGATCGTGCGCGCAATGATAACTGACGGCTTTTCAAATACTGCCTTTGCCTTATTTACGGCATTAATAATTGCGTCGATATTGTTGCCATCGATTTCTTGGACATGCCAGTTGAACGCTTCCCATTTCTTCAGGAGGTCGTTGAGCGGCATGATGTCTTCGGTATACCCATCGATCTGAATGTTGTTACGATCAACGATCACTATCAGGTTGCGAAGCTTTTCTTTGCCTGCCAGCATGATCGCTTCCCAGTTGTTACCTTCGTTGAGTTCACCATCACCAAGCAAGCAGTAGATATATTTCTGGCTCGTGATCCCGTAGTCCATCCGATCCGCGATCGCCATACCGACCGCTTGCGAGAGTCCCGAACCCAGTGGTCCACTCGATGTCTCAAGCATTGGAAGGAAGTCTCTATGGGGATGGCCCTGCAAGCGCGAACCAAATTTGCGAAGTGTCTGTAATTCAGTGATTGGGAAATATCCCGCATGTGCCATGGTCGCATAGAGCACTGGGTTGATATGACCATTGGAGAGTACCAGACGATCACGGTCAGCCCATGCGGGGTCCTCTGGTTTGTGGCGAAGGAGCTCAAAATAAAGCGCAGTGAATACATCTGCCATACCGAGTGGTCCTGCAGTATGCCCACTTCCCGCTTCAAGCAGCATCGAAACAATCGACTCTCTGATGTCGTTTGCCTTGAGTTCTAATTCTCGTGTTGTGAACTCACCTCTACTCATACACGCTCTAGTGTATGTATTGTACCGTGTGGATCGGGAGAAAGAAATACTAGAGATCCCACAACAAGTGTGTTTGCACCTGCGTCTCTAAGCATCTGCGCATTCTCAAGTGATACTGCACCATCAACTGAGATGGTTTTGTCTGGAAATAACTCTTTTACTTTTTTTATTTGCTCAACGACCCGCGTATCAAATGCCTGCCCTTGTAAACCAACATTCTGGATACCCATTCACTGAATAGTATCTATGTAGTGTACAAATGGAGTAAGTAGTTGTGGATCAGTAGCAACTCCAATCGCCATACCAAAGGTAATAGTGTTTCGAACGATCTCTGGAAGTGTTTCAAAATAGTTGAGTATCTTTTCTTGATCCAGTCCTTCCAAAAACGATTCGCAGTGAAAAATAATCTTTGATGGCCCAAGTGCAACAAAGGTATCGATGTACTGCAGCGGATCTTTGACCATGAGATCAAACTCGTAGTTCATCTCATCCCAATGTGGCAACCCTTCGTCTTCGTGAAGTAATGTATCGAGCGTGTCTTTATTTTTGTTGTTGAACCACCACGTGCGATTGCTTGCGAAATGCCCGTCCACGAAATCTATCTGTACCGCATCAACGGCACCAAATACCTTTTCGACGCCATGTGGGATGTCGTAGTATGAATGCGGAAGAATTGCAGGGATGATCTTCATATTAAAACTTACTCAATCTCCGCACATGTCGCTCATCTCCACTAAACGGTGTCGCGAGCCATACACGAACAGCTTCTATTACTTCTTCGGGTGTTAGATATCGTGCCGCAAGTGAGAGCATGTTGGATGCATTGTGTTCACGCGGAAGTGTGAGCATATCAGTCGTGCCACCATAGAACACTGCACATCTGATGCCTGGCACACGGTTCGCACACATTGCTTCGCCTTGTCCTGATCCGCCAAAGATTATTCCCATGCTATTGTCTGGATCCGCGGCAACCGCTTGCGCGCATGGGAGCACGTAGTCTGGATAGTCATCGCCATCAACGACTTCAAATGCTCCATGATCAACAACATCCATTCCCTGCTCAAGCAAATACGCCTTCAAAGCTTCCTTGTGTGATACACCTGTATGGTCTGTGGCGAGATGGATTTTCATATTATTTACCGCTTATTTTATCCCAAATAGAATCGTAATTGCACTGAGGACAAGGACCCGTAACAAGACAAATACACTTTGGTTCTGATCTTTTAAACATAGGTATACGCGCTATATATATTAAAGCAATAATCCCTATTATGATCAGTAAATATTTCATATTATTTTATTTAATCGTCTTCCCTGTTTTCACAACGTGATCAACAAGCGTATAGGTATACCCCATTTCGTTGTCGTACCATCCCATGACTTTGACGAGGTTGCCGCCAACGACGCGTGTCATTTCGAGGTCTGCGATCGATGCGTGACGATTGCCGAGGATATCACTTGATACAAGTGGTTCATTGGTCACTGCAAATACTCCGGCCCAACGTGGATCTGCAGCTGCTTTGGCGAGGATCGCATTTACTTCTTCGGCAGTTGTTGCTTTCTTAGAAATAAATGTCACATCAACGATCGATCCCGCAGGGACTGGCACACGGATAGAAATACCATCAAAGAGTCCTTCGAGTTGTGGATATGCTTTGGTCACTGCGATTGCAGCGCCGGTACTAGACGGCACGATGTTTTGCGCAGCAGCGCGACCTTCACGGAGGTCCTTTTTGCTTGGTCCATCAACGAGCGCCTGGGATGCGGTGTAGCCGTGCACGGTGTTGAGGATCGCCTTTTCGATACCGAGCGCTTCGTGAAGTATACCGATGAGCGGTGATGATGCATTGGTAGTACATGATGCATTACTCGTCACATCGCACGTGCCAAATTTCTCTTCATTCACTCCGAGCAAGATCGTCTCACCGGGGAATGAGCCATCACCCTTACTTGGTGCTGAGATCACGACTTTCTTTGCGCCTTGATCGAGGTGGAATTTTGCTTTCTCATAGGCAGTGAAGAGTCCGGTTGATTCGACGACGACGTCGATACCGAGATCTTTCCAAGGAAGTTTGGTTGTGTCTTTTTCTGAGATGAATTTCACAACTTTGCCATCGATAGACAGATCAGTACCAGACACTTGTACCTCATGTCCCCAATCTCGATAGACTGTATCGTGCCGAAGGAGGTATGCGAGTGAGTCGATAGATCCGAGATCATTCACCGCGACGATTTCTAGCTCGGGGCGAGCCCATGCAACTTTCAAAAATGCTCGACCAATTCGCCCAAATCCGTTAATAGCAACTTTTATCTTTGTATCCATAATGGAAACAGTATAGCAAATAAAAAGGCCCCTCGTAGAAACGGAGGCCGCGTAGAGAACTCAACCCTGTATTTTAATTCTCTACCGTTTATGAGTCTTTATCATTGTACCATCTCCTTGAGAAGTTGCAATGCAAGCGCTGGGTTTGCAGCTCCCTTTGTTTCTTTCATCACCTGCCCAACAAGACCTTGGATGGCTGCTTCCTTGCCTGCCTTGTAGTCAGCAACGATTTTTTCATTTGCGGCAATAACCTGCATAACGACTGCCTTGAGCGCCTCGGGGTCGTTTTGTTGCAGGAGGCCTTTTTCTGTAGCGATTGCCTTTGGTGACCCAGACTCGCCTGCAATGAGCGCGAGAATGTCCTTGGCACCACGAGATGTGAGTTCGTTTGCAACTACCATTTCAACAAGTTCTCGGAAATGCGCAACGTCTGGCAGCTTGAGCGTTACATCCTTTTTCATCAGTCCAAGCAAGTCAGACACAATATAGTTGGCAGCAGTCTGTGCAATCACTGCATCTCTACCTTCTATCACCGATTCAAAGAAATCTGCAAGTGCTTTGTCATAGACAAATATCTCTGCATCCGCAGCCTTTACGCCGAGCTTCTCAAATCTCACTCGTTTCTCCCATGGAAGTTCTGGCAATTCCTTTTTCATTGTGTCGAGATCGAATGCACTATGCAGCTTCATCTTAGGCAGATCTGGATCTGGGAAGTATCGATAGTCGTTGGCATTCTCCTTGGATCGCTGACTAAAGGTACTCTGCTTGTTCTGATCCAAACCACGCGTTTCTTGAACGATCTCGTCTGCTCGTCCTGCTTCATAGAGTGCCTGCATACGAGCGAGTTCATACTCGATCGCCTTTTCGACTGACTTGAATGAGTTGAGGTTTTTCACCTCGACCTTGGTACCGAACTTCCCTTCTTCATCACTGAGCGAGATGTTTGGTTCAACGCGCATCTCACCTTTCTCGAGATTTGCTTCTGATACGCCGAGTGTCCGAAGCAAGAGCTGAAGCTCTCGTGCAAAGTTTGCTGCATCTGTTGCACTATGGATCACCGGCTCAGTCACCAGCTCCATGAGCGGCACACCGGCTCGGTTGTAGTCGACGAGGGTAAAGTCTCCGCGATCATGCTTGGAAAGTCCGGTATCCTCTTCGAGGTGTATGCGCGTGATCGCAAAGCCGTTCAGTGCTCCACCTGAGACGATCGGATATTTATATTGAGAAATCTGATAGCCCTTTGGAATATCTGGGTAGAAATAGTTCTTGCGGTCAAACTCTGAGAAGTCTGCGATGGTTGAACCAAGGGCAAGACCAACTGTGATCACCTTTTTGATCGCTTCTTTGTTGGCGACAGGGAGTGTTCCTGGGTGCGCCATACAAATCGGACAGATATTCTGGTTCGGGCGGGTCTCATCAGGATCATTTTTGCACCCACAAAACATCTTGCTCGCAGTCGCGAGTTCGGCATGGATTTCCAAGCCAATAGTTGGGTAGTACGTTGCCATGGAGCTCTCAGTATACCACATCTATTCCATACTTGACATTTTGCAGAATATAGGTAGGATAAGGATAAACAATTTTCAAATCAACCTTAAAAAATTAAAAAATGAGTACAGAAACAACACCTCAGGAAAAAAAAGCTGGTATTCAACGCGAGCTAGCTATGCCAAAGCATGACATTTCATTATTGAATGGAGACGGCCAAACAGCAGAAGGAATCATCCGGGTCGAACCATTTATGGAAGACAAGGCGTTTTTCAGCTATTTTGCAAGCAAAAACAAGGGTAGATACAACTCGTCATACGACAGTCTACCAAGCGAAATTCACAAAAAAGCACTTCTTCACATGCACGATGCCAAAATCGATAAATACTTCGACAAAAAAACATCCGAAATTGAAAAAGAAGTGCTTGTTAATGAAGTACACGAAGTACTATGGTCTATCGACCAGAAACGACAGGAGAAAAAGCTGGTGGTGGAAGAAGAGGAAAGATCCAAAGAAATGATCAGAGATGCCAGAGCAATTATTGGCAAAGCTTCTGAACCTGACCAAGGGGCGGTGGAAGAAATCGAATCAGAGATCAAACTCATAGAATCCGAGTTTAAAAAACCTCACCCTGCCCTATCGGTAATCAAAGGTTTAAAGGAATCCATTTCCAAAAAATCCAAAGCCCTTATTGAAGGCGAGAAAGCAAACGAAGCAAGAAAATATGGCAAGTTTGTTATCAAACGCCTGGAAGAAACCATTGCTGACAAAGACCAGCCAGAAGAAGTGCACGACTGGGCTACTATCAAAAAAGATGAGCTGCAGGACATCCTGGATGCGGATAACATTCTTCAACTCGAAGAACGGGCACCGCAGATCGAAAGAGAGCTCGCCGTTAAAAACGACAAAACAGCCCGCTCACATGCTAAATCTATTTCTGGTACTGTGCGCACAATTGCTCGCACTGCTCTCTGGGTAATGTATAGCACTAAAAGCAACAAGTATAATGACGTGCTGAAAGAGGTCGCCAGTAAAGCTGCAGAACATTACCATGAGTACGTAAATGGCCTGGGTAAAATCGCCCGGAAAGGCGATACTCTACAAACCTTTTTGAAGGTTCTGAAAGGTGTACTTCTTATTACAACAGAAGAATGGCTGATCGTAAGTTCGGGCCAGGACAATATCGAAACAGTCATCGACAACATGACGAGCGATATTATCCAGCTACCAAACCTGGATTCGGAGCTCACCAAGTTCCAATCATTTGCTCTCAATACTACTGTTGAAAAAGTTGCAGACACAACAGAGCAGCTCAACGCGACAAAAGTGGTGGTTGAAAATATCAAAAAACAGGTACAGGTATTTCTCGAAGACACTACAGGCTTCACCAAAGCCGAATCCAAGGATCTGGTAAATGGTCCGTTGTTCGAAGAAGCGCTTCGGGCTATCCCTGATCTGGTTGGAGAACAGTTCATTGCACAATTCTAAAACACAAATGTTCGTGTTGATTTGAATAAACCGGTTCGCAATTTTGCGGCCGGTTTTTTATTTGACAGATTTTGTGGAAGTAGTATGATATAGGAGGAATCAGTTTTTAAACAAAAAACCAACTTTTATGTTATCAAGATCAATTCAAAAACAAGTCGTGGAAGTCATACCCGAAAATGTTCGGACCCTATTGACCGCCATGGACGAAGAAGAAAAAGTTGCAGACAAAACATTTGCTAAGCACCATAAGTGCAGCGAAGAAACAACGTTTCTAATGCCTGTGAGCGAGGCATTCAGAAATCAGACCCTCGGCGGCAACTTAAACTATGCCTCATTTGATTGATCGTTGAACAAAGAGTGAAATTAAAACTAAAAGTCCCTTGATTTTTACCAAGGGGCTTTTTTATTTGTCGCCCTTCAACATCTTCACCAACTCATCCTTAAACTCCTTCACTCCCGCTTCATCAAAAAGTGTCACTGCAAAGACTGGTTTGCCAAGTGTTTGGAATTTCTTTTTCATAGATTCGATAGTTGCTTGGTCGGCAACATCAGTTTTGGTGAGCAAAATAATCTCATCTTTGTCTACGAGGCTTTGCCCATATTTTGCGAGCTCATCGCGGATAGTCTCATAGCTTTTCATCATATTCATGCCATTTTCACATGAGACGAGATGAAGCAGTACTTTGGTGCGTGAGATGTGTCGCAAGAATTTGTCTCCAAGACCCTTACCATCGCTCGCGCCTTCGATCAGCCCTGGAATATCTGCAATAATGAATCCGTACAAATCACCAAGGTTTGGATCAAGTGTGGTGAATGGGTAGTCACCTACCTTTGCCTGCGCATTGGTGAGCGCATTGAGGAGTGACGACTTCCCTGCATTCGGGAATCCAACAAGTCCTACATCTGCAATGAGCGAGACTTCGACATGAAGATCTGCCTCTTCGCCAGTTTTTCCAGGAGTTGATTCTTGGGGTGACTGATTGGTCGAGCTTTTGAAATGTTCGTTCCCAAGTCCACCGGCACCGCCACGAAGGATTTCTATTTCTTCTCCCTCTTTGGTAAGTTCATAGACGACACCACTCGTCGTATTGGTGACGGTTGAACCGATGGGAAACTCAAGGTAGAGATCTGCTCCGTTTTTTCCTTTGAGACTGCGGCTTGCGCCTTCTTCACCATGTTCTGCTTGGTACTCTTTCTTGCTCCGATAGGTATCGAGCACGCGCAAACTACGCACCGCACGAATATAGACGTTACCGCCACGTCCGCCGTCGCCACCATTTGGTCCACCCTTTGGGATGAACTTCTCCTGCCGCCAGCGAACGACACCGTCGCCACCCTTACCAGCCGATACATGAATTGTGATTTCGTCGAGAAATGCCAT
>CAYLWR010000004.1:0-5429 GCA_964387755.1 uncultured Candidatus Saccharibacteria bacterium
ACAGGTACCGACGTTGGCACCGAGATTTGATTCTTGGGTCAAAATAGCAAGGATAAACGCAGCACGAACACCAGTTGCCCCACTTGCTTCTTGGGCATAGCTATATGCCTCCTTGAACGGGATTGCCTTGGTTGCACCTCCCGCAAAACTAAAGAGTTTGCTTTCGATCGCAGAGACTTTCTTTTGTTGCTGCGCAACAGTACTTGCAACACGCTGTTCCTCACTCTTTGAAGTATCAAGGAGTTGCTTTGCGTCTTTTTGACTTGAGTCAAGCTGTTTCTTCTGATTCTCAAGCGCGTTTTTTGCATCCTTTGCTTGTTCTTGCTTGTCTTGGAGATCTGCCTTTTGATCTTCGGTTAGATCTTTGATCTGCTTGATCTTGTTAAGGGATGCGTAGAGTGACTGCTTGATAGAGAGGAAATCATCGAGATCTTGATAGAACTCAGTGACCGAATCATTCGAAAGGATGACATACGCAGCACCCTTTTGATCAAGTTCGTTAGTGCGCTTCACGAGCTGTCGCATAGAATCATGCTCTCGATCGAGCTCTGCGCCGAGGTCGTTGATGGCTTTTGTTTTCTCACCGATCTGAGCACTGAGCTTGCCGATGGAGGTAATCTTGTCCTTGATTTTGCCTTGTGTTGTATTGATCTGACTAATGATCGAATTTACGTTCTGCTGAAGAACGCCACTCTTGGTCTTTTGAGAGGCGAGCTGACTTTGGAGCTCTTTGAGCTTTGCGGTTTCGACTGCGTAGTCTTTACATGCTTGGGCAATATCTTCTGACGTTGGGTTGGCACAGACGGCTGGCTGCGTATCTGCAGCAGTAGCTGGAAGTGGTATCCACATGACGATGCTCCAAATGGCAATAGTCATGGATACAAAAGAAACAAGCTTTTTGGGCATATGCATACTTGACTTCTAGTATACCAAAACCTTACCAAAAATAACTTGACCTCACCGGTATAGTAAGGTCAAGTGAATATTTCGATGAAAAAGTAAGTTATTCTGCAGCAGCTTCGCCTTCTTCTTCCTTCTTGCCTTTCTGTTCTACTTCGATAGATTCGAGATCCATTGGAGCTGATTCAACTTCTTCTTTCTGTGGAGCAACGAGTGCTACAACCTCGTTTGCATCAGTGACGAGTGCGACATCCTTTGGAAGATCGATATCCTTCGCATGGATCTGATCGTCAAGCGTTGCGAGACGGGTTACATCGACAACAAGAGAGTGCGGGAGGTTCGCAGGGAGTGCACGAACCTGTACTTCATGGAGCACCTTCACGAGACTACCGAGTCCAGCCTTTTCAGCTTCTGCAAGGCCGGTGAACTCGATCGGTACTGCGACTTCGATTTCTTTCTTCATATCAATCACGAGGAAATCTACATGCGTTGGGACATTCATGATCGGATCGAGCTGCATGTCATGGATGAGAGTTGATACTTTTTCTCCACCAACATCAAGGGTGATAGCGGTTGTCTCACCTGCCTCTTTCCATACCTTTGCAAAATCCTTTGCAGACACAGTAATAGACACTGCATCCTTGCCCATACCATAGTACACAGCAGGAATCTGGTCCTGTGCGCGGAGTGCGTCTGGGCTTACGCCATCTCTTTTTGTTGCAGCTAATGTAATCATAGTGGCAGTACTATACACAAAAAGGGGCTGTTTGTAAACCTACCTTTTTGTTGCTTCCCCGTAGTCTCCCGTACTCAAATACTTGGCAATATCGTCCTTGGTAACGCCTACTTTCTTGTGTGGATTGAATATGTACAGTGGATCAAAGATATCCTTGGTTTGCTCAAAGAGTCCGGTAACGATCGAACCGTACTGTTTCTCAAGATATGGTGAACGAATGATGCCGTCGTTGTGCTCAGCAGTGATCGAGCCGTGGTATTCGAGCACAAGATCATAGACTTCTTCAGAAAGCGTGAGAATAATCTCGCGCGTCTTGAGATCCTTGAGGTTCATGAGCGGGATGATATGGAAGTTACCATCACCGGGATGCCCCGCGATCGTATACGTGAGATCATATTTTTTAAGAATAGTATCGAGCTTGGGTAGGAACTCTGGCAGGAATTCTGGACGCACCACAAAGTCATCGATAAACGGCGCCGTGTGCTTGCCGTGGACATGCTTGCGCAATAGATTGAAACTCTCGTGTCGTACGTCCCAGTACTTACTCTCTTCGGCTTCGCTATGAGTCACATGGGTCAGTACATGGAACTGCTCCTTGAGCGCGCGAGCAAGCGCCGTCGCCTTTGCTTGGATCTCCTCATGTGTATCCCCTGCAAACTCGATGAGTAGGATCATCTTTGGAATACCTCCAGAGAGCGTCATGAAAAATTCCGGAAGGAATGAGAACATGAACTTGAGCATGCCAACCACTTTCTTCTTTTTCAAAAAGTCCCCAAAGAATTTCACTGCGACTTTGAGTGTATTGTCATCATAGCTTTCGATACTTTCTGGTTGCTGGGCACGTGCCACGTTCACAATGCGACCGATATCTTTCATATCTTTGAGAAAAACAACGCACATGGTGGAGAACTTCTTGACTGGCACGAGATTGAATGTGATTTCAGTGACAATTCCAAGCGTTCCTTGTGAACCAACAATCAGCCTACAGAGATCAAATGTTTCTGCTGCCGGATCCCATACATTCCAGAGATAATAGCCGGCACTATTTTTACTTACATTTGGTTTCGCCTGGGTCAGTGTTTTTTGATTGTCAGTGACGAGTTTGTAAAGTGACTTGTACATCTCCGCCTCAAATCCTACTTCCCCTATTTTGATCATGAGCTCCTTGCGACTCATTGGACGCACGGTGTATTCATAGCCATCACGAAACACGACCTTGAGTTCTCGGATGTAGTTCTCAGTTTTGCCATAGTGAATAGATTTCTCTCCGCCACTATTATTTGCGATCATGCCTCCAACAGTACAGAGATCGCGTGATGCAGTATAGGCGGGCATGATGAGCCCAGCGCTCTTGGTCTGTAGATCAAAGTCCCGATAGTACGTCCCTGGAAGTACCCGCGCCCATTTGCCACTCGCATTTACCTCCAGTGTGCCAGTCATATACCGAGTAGTGTCAACAATGATCGACTCATTGAGTGGACCACCACTCATGCAGGTTCCCGCAGCACGGACGGTGATAGAGAGTGTTGGGTCATCTTTTTTCTTGTCCGCAACCCACTTCACGAGCGCTTGCACATCAGCGCTATCCTTTGGATATACGACCATCATCGGCCGCATTTCGAACAAACTTGCATCACGCGAAGCCTTGTCGAGCGTTGCAGTATCAGTTGCAACATCTCCCGCAAAAAACTTTTTGATATCGGCTGTGTAGTCCGTCATACAAGTTTATTAAAAATTTTGAGCTTCTCCGTTACCACATGCTCCATTGCAAGTGATGCATTGGTGCCGTATTTGTAGGGAGCGATATCCTCAGGGTTGTGCGTTAGATAGGTTTTGAGCGCATCAGTATATACGCGTCTGAGCTCAGTGTTCACATGGATGATCGCAATCCCTGCATCAATCGCCGCTGCAAAATCTGCTTCCTCACCAGAGCCACCATGGAGCACGAGTGGTGTTTCGGGGAGCGCAGTTGCAATGCTTTTGATGCAGTCAATATCAAGCCGAGGTTTGCTACCAACTTTCAGCATCCCGTGGAAGTTCCCGATTGCAGGCGCGAGCATATCTGCACCCGTGGCAGCAACGAAGTTCTTTGCTTCATCGGGACTGGTCGTCACCGCAACACCTTCGGGGATAGTGTCGCGCATTTTTGAACCCTCGCCGATATAGCCGAGTTCTACTTCGACAACACTATCACGCCCTGTGCGTGTCGATACTTCTCGCGCGTATTCCACACACTGCTTGGATATAGCAATATTTTCTTCAAGTGGTTTGTTTGCACCGTCATAGATCACACTATCAAATCCTGCATCAATCGCGTCTTTGACGGTAGCGAATGAATAGTGATGATCTGCATTGAGAAAGATATCGATCCCCCAGTGTTCACGAATTGTTTTCACCAGCGCGACTGCTTGATGGGTACCGATTGCTTCTTGTTCACCTTCGGAGAGTCCGGCGATGACCGGTACGTTCAAAGTCTTGGCGGCGCGAGCGATGGCATAGAGACCTTCGATATTGGAGAAGTTGAAATGGCCCACAGCAACCTTCTTTGCTTGAGCTTCAGCCACTACTTCCCGAAGGGTTTTCATACGTAAATTGTAGCATACCTATATGGTGGTATAATTCCATCTATGGAAACCCAAATTGACTTCCTCGCCATTGGCGACATTGTGACTGACGCCTTTATCCGCCTCAAAGACGCAGAAGCAACATGCGATCTCGATCATGAGAACTGCAAACTCTGTGTTCGCTTTGGCGACAAAGTCCCCTACGAATCCATGACTGAGATCCGTGCTGTTGGTAACTCTGCAAACGCTGCGGTTGCCGCAGCCCGACTCGGAGTCAAAAGTTCACTCCTCACCCACCTTGGGAAAGATCTCAATGGTGAGAACTGTATTGCCGAACTCAAGAAAAACGGCGTCGACACCCACTACGTCTACGCACATGAAGGCATGAAGACCAACTACCACTACGTGCTCTGGTACGATGTGGAGCGGACCATCCTCATCAAACACGAAGCATACCCCGTTATCTTTCCAAGTATCCCTGTTGCACCCAAGATGCTCTACCTCTCTTCACTTGGAGATCACACGGAGAAATATCACACAGAAATCGCGGACTACATCAAGGCACATCCCGAAATGAAAGTTGTATTCCAACCAGGAACCTTCCAAATCAAACTCGGCACTGAAATATTGAAAGATATCTATCAGAACACCTATGCATTCTTTTGTAACCTCGAGGAAGCAAAGCGTATTCTGGGTACGGAAGAAAAAGAACTTCCAATGCTCCTCAAGGGGCTCCATGCGCTCGGCCCAAAGATCGTCGTCATCACTGATGGTATAAATGGTGCGTACGCATCCGACGGTGTTGAGGCATGGTTCATGCCGGTATATCCCCATGACCCATATGAGCGCACTGGCGCCGGAGATGCATTTGCTTCTACGGTTTCCGTTGCACTGCTTAAAGGCAAGACACTCCAAGAAGCGCTGACCTGGGGACCAGTCAACTCGATGTCTGTCGTGCAGTATGTCGGCGCCCAAGAAGGTCTTCTCTCCGAAGAAAAGATTCAAAAATATTTATCAGATGCCCCAATGGATTATGCTCCGAAGCCGTTGTTTTAAAGTATATGCTTGAAGATTTTGGAAAATATTTCAATAACAAAGAGATCAAAAAAGATGACGCTCAAGAACATATGAGTGAGCTACTTCACACTAAAGAAAAACATCTTGAATCTCGACATGCTTTATATGAAGAATTCGAAACTATTCAATCATCAATCGATAGAATAAACAGC
>CAYLWR010000005.1:0-7984 GCA_964387755.1 uncultured Candidatus Saccharibacteria bacterium
GGCTGATAGTCTGCAACGTATGCGTGTTCCCACATGTCGAGTGCGAGAACGATCGAGCAGTCCGCGAGCTGGCCGATGTGCTGCTCATCTACCCACGCACTCATGAGTTTGTCAGTCTTTCTATCATAGTAGAGCATTGCCCAGCCGATGCCGCGAGTGAGCGCGATGCGCTTGAAGTGTTCGATGAAGTTCTCCAGTGATCCGCACCATTCTTTGATTGCGTGTTCAAAGGCTCCGCCTGTAGTGATCGGAGTAGCCCCGCCCTCAAGGAGTTTGAAATAGATCTCATGGTTACGAATACCTGCCCATTCAAATGAAAATCGGCGCTGGAGCTCGTTGAGCTCGTAGGTGTATTTGTCCATATCTTTGGCAAACTCGCCGCCATGCTCAAGGATGAGGTTTGCGTTCTTTACATAGCCCGCGTAGAGCTTCTGGTGTTCATCGTGGGTTGTTTGAGTAATCTTGCCAAAAGGCTGTGGTGAAAGTGGTTGTTCGGTATACATACAGGGGAGTATATAGCAGTCAAGCGCAAATGGGTATTTTTATTTAAATTTTAGTTTCATCACGTACAATGTTTCTCATGTCTAGGAAGTATCGAACACTCGGACTCATGCTACTCGTCTGTACTGCGTTTGGCATCGCAGCGCTCGTACTTCAGCCAACATCCAAAACCTCAGAAGGAAAAATTTCCATACTCAACATCGGCCAAGGTGATGCGATCCTCATCACAGCACCGAGCGGCGCGCAGATGCTCATTGATGGCGGCAAGGATTCCAAAGTGCTGAGCGAGCTCAACACAGTCATGCCTATAGGCGATCATAGTATCGATGTTGTCGTCGCGACGCATCCAGACGCGGATCATATTGGGGGACTACCACTTGTGATAGAGCGGTACGACATTGGACTCTTCATCACATCGCAGGTCATGGGTGATACACAGACATATAGAGATCTGATGAATGGTCTCTACAAACACAAGATCCCATCATACTTTGCGCATCGCGGCGAGACGATCGCGCTTGATCCTGTGACGACGTTCAAAATCCTTTTCCCAGATCGCGATGTGACGAGCTGGGAAACAAACACTGCATCAGTGGTGGGGCGACTCGATATAGGTCCAACGTCTGGTGGAGTAAGTGCATTGTTCAATGGTGACTCACCGATATCGATCGAGCGCTATCTGGTACAAACTGATCCAAAGGATCTCGACGTCGATATCTTGAAGCTTGGTCATCACGGTTCCAAAACTTCATCGAGCGAAGAATACCTCAAGGCAACCAGTCCAGCACTCGCACTCATCTCAGCTGGTGTAAACAACAGATACGGACATCCTGCGCCGGAAGTCATGCGGCGTTTGCAGAAACTCAGTATTCCTTCGGTCTCTACTCAGGATAGGGGAACCATCACACTCAGGACTGATGGAGTGAAATGGTTTATGAGCAAGTAAGTAAAAACCCCTTTCGGAAAAGGGGTGTGTACTTATTTGATCACGCCAGCTTTCTTGAGGGATGCGTACGCACCGTTCTTGGTGATCGTGCGCAGACCCTTTGCAGATACGTTGATCGTTACGGTCTTGCTGATTTCTGGTACATAAATACGCTTCTTTTGGAGGTTTGCGTACTTGCGAGAAGGGGTGATCGGGTTAAATTTGGTCGCACGAACCTTGGTCGAGTATCCACCCGCCATTTGTGAGGTCTTATGTGTGATAGCGCATGCTTTTGCCATATGTCCGCGCATGGTACCATACAGGATACACGCATGCAAGGCCCACTTTCTATCTTCTATTTCCTTATATTGATGATTTCTATCATTGTCCATGAGGTAGCGCATGGCCTCATGGCTGAACGAGAAGGGGACCCGACGGCTCGTATGCTCGGGCGCATCACGCTCAACCCGCTCAAACATATCGACTGGGTTGGATCGGTTATCTTGCCACTTGCACTCATACTCACTAATGCTGGATTTGTCGTTGGCTGGGCAAAGCCAGTACCGTACAACCCTGACAACCTCAAGCATGGCAACACATCTATCGCCAAGGTCTCGATCGCGGGTATCGTGGTCAACCTCTCCATTGCGATCATATTTGGACTCCTGATCAGACTCTCTATTGCAGTTGGCTTTATTTCTCAAGCATTTATTGATATTGCAAGCGTGATTGTACTCGTGAACGTAGCGCTCGCACTCTTTAATGCGATGCCCGTTGCGCCGCTCGATGGTTTTCGCTTTCTCTCGGCGGTGCTCCCGTATCAAGCCCAGCCAGTCATGCGCTTTATCGAGCAATACTCGCTCCCAATCCTTCTCGTGTTCATTGTCTTTATTTGGAAGTTTGTGGCACCGTTTGCCTTTGTGGTGTACTCGCTTCTCACTGGGATAGCTGTTTAAAGCTAAAGCGACAAGTACTATGGTGCCGAAGCCTGTCTGAGGCAAGGCCGAGTTCTGCAGGCATCGTAACTTGGGAGCGTAGTGAATGAGATGCTTGATTAATTTATCCTCCTATAGTAGGATATCCGGACACATGGCTACTATCAGTCAACTTATCAAAAACCCTCGCAAAATTGCTCGCCGCAAGAGCAAGGCTGTTACGCTATCTCGTGGTTTCAATGCGATCCACAACCGTCCTGTATTTTATGCATCTCCATTCAAGCGAGGGGTGTGCGTAAAGGTAACGACTACTACTCCAAAGAAGCCAAACTCTGCAATCCGAAAAATTGCCCGTGTTCGTCTCACCAACGGTCAGACGGTAACCGCCTACATCCCTGGAGAAGGTCACAACCTTCAGGAACACTCAGTAGTCATGCTCCGCGGTGGTCGTGTGAAGGACTTGATCGGAGTCAGATACCACATCGTTCGAGGTGTGCTTGATACCCAAGGTATCGACAAGCGCCGCAAGAGCCGTTCAATGTACGGTACCAAGCGACCAAAAGCTAAGAGTTAATACATATGCGACGACCAGTAAAAAACCGAAATATAGTAAGCCCTGATATCAAGTTCGATAGCACGACGCTTGAGAAATTTATCAATTCCATCATGTGGAGTGGCAAAAAGAACACTGCTCGCGCTATCGTCTATGGCGCGCTCGATATCATCAAGGAAAAGGAGGGCATAGAAAACCCGCTTGAGACCTTCAATGAAGCGATCAAGCAGGCTGGACCACTTGTTGAAGTACGTTCACGTCGTATCGGTGGTGCGAACTACCAAGTTCCACGTGAAGTACGTACCGAGCGCCGCACTGCACTCGCAATGCGCTGGATCATCGAAGCATCCCGTGCTCGCAAAGGTGTAAAAACCGCTACCGCGCTTGCCGAAGAGCTCATGCTCGCTGCAAAAGGTGAAGGCAATGCAGTAAAGAAGAAGAAAGATACTCACAAAATGGCAGAGTCGAACAAAGCGTTTGCACACTTTGCATGGTAACGAAAGATCTCCCCGAACGGGGGGATTTCTTTTTTTAACAAGCATATGGTACTCTGTACTTAGCATTTTGTTGTTTACGGTTTAAAGAAAAGCCCCCTCGCCTTTACCTTTTTGCGCGACGGGGCTTTTTATTATTTCTATTTATGTATACGAGTGATACACTAGTAGGTGTTATTAGTAATACCCATAGTATGACCATACGCAATCGTTCTCTTATAGCTCTTATTACCAGTTTCGTACTTGTTCTCTCGTGTGCAACCTTTGCCCATGCGGCGACCTACTACGTATCTTCTTCGGGAGGTTCAGATAGTAACGCCGGTACCTCTTCGGCCGCGCCATGGCAGACGCTCTCAAAGGTGAATGCAACAACCTTTGCGGCAGGAGATAGTATTCTCTTTAAGGCGGGAGATACCTTTACCGGTACTATTATTCCAAAGTCAGCTGGTACTTTGGCAAGCAAGATCACGTACGGCTCATATGGGAGCGGCGCAAAGCCGGTCATCAGCGGATGGGGCACGCCGATTACTGCATGGACGGAGGTGAATACGTCAGGTACTCCAACTTCTGGAACAAAGCTCTGGCAAAGTACCAACGCGGCATCGACGCTCGCCGATGTAAATATTATTTCTATCGGAGGAGTGAATACTCCATATGGCCGCTTGCCGAAAACAGGCTACTGGACGATTGGGTCTGCGACCAACACCTCGATCACTGATGGAAGCCATTTGAATGCGAGCGCAGTCAACCTCACTGGTGCAAATGTGGCGATCCGAACTGCTGCATGGCACCTTGACCGTACGACAGTTACTTCTGCATCAGGAAGTACGATCAATTTCGCACAGCCGGACTACGCTCCAACTGCAGGATGGGGATACTTTGTTCAGAATCATCCAGCGACACTATCACAGCAGAATGACTGGGCGTATCTTTCTGCGAGCAAGAAGGTCATGATCTACTCAGCAACAGCACCGACTGCGACTATCAAGGTGCCGACTGTTGCAGAAGGAGCAACCCTTTCGAAAGGGTACATTACCTTTGATGGGCTTCGGTTTGAAGGATTTAGTAACTACGGTGTCAATGTGAATGGTCAGCCAGGTATCACGGTGCAGAATGCAGAGTTTGCATTTATCGGCGATACAGGAGTCTACTCATTCACGAATCCTGGAGCAAGCAATCTCACGGTTGATAACACAACATTTTCTGAAATCAACAGCGGTGGAGTAATCACCCGAAGTTCTCCAAATACCCTTGTGCAAAATAGTACCTTTACGAACATTGGAAACCTCGAAGGAATGGCAGGGGGACCGCAGTCTGGTGGTGACCTAAACTATACCGCTATCCAAGTAGGAGGTGACAACTCAAAGGTCCTCTATAACACCATCACGAATGTGGGATACGTCGGTATTCGATTTGATGGCGCGGGTATCTTGGTCCAAGGAAACTTCATCAACAAATCAAACTACATCAAAGACGATGGAGGAGGTATCTACACCTTCCCAAACGCAGGTGACACATCACTAACGACCTACACCAACCGCCGTATCGTTCGTGATAATACTTCCATCAATGCGCTCGGCGCTCCACTCGGAAAGGCTGCCTCACAAGCAGGAAAAAGTGAGGGCATGTGTATTTATAATGACGGCACATCGTCAAGTATCAGCTATATCCACAACACCATGGCCAACTGTCGCTGGGGATGGTTCGGTAATGCGGGAGTAGATCTCGTGGTTGATAGCAACACTATCTACCTCAACCCCAATAGTGTATTTGGAAGTGCAACCGGTGATATCTATGGTATTTGGCACAACAATTACAAAAATGGAATCACCAATGATTCATTCACCAACAACACTGTTGTCGTAGCAGGTTCAAATAACCAAGGAACTGCGTGGTGTGACATCGGATCATACGCGCTCATGGTCGATGCCAACGGCGCACTTCCTGCAACATGGACTGCCTCAAACAATATTTATGCAAACCCGCTCGATCAAACAAACGGATGGATCTACAGTGATGTAACCACTGGAGGACAGACTGGATCAGGAGGTCACTGTACCTCGCTCGCGCAATGGCAGTCACAGACAGGCAAAGACACGGGCAGTGCTGCGTCACCACGCACCACAACGACCATTAACGATATTCGATTTGAGTACAACACCACGGGCACTACCAAGACAGTTAGTTTCCCAGGACTTACGTATGTTGATATGAAAAATGTCGCATACACGAACTCGATCACCCTGCAGCCATACTCAGCGGCAGTACTCATCCGCACATCAGGTACTCCAGATAGTACGGCGCCAACAGTGGCAATGACCTATCCAACAGCGGGTAGTACGCTCTCAGGTACGATCAACCTCACCGCCAATGCTTCAGACAACATTGCAGTTACAGGAGTACAGTTCAAGGTTGATGGAGTGGTAGTTGGTGTAGAAGATACGACGAGTCCGTACGCAATCACCTTTAATACAACCGCATACAGCAACGGTTCGCATACCTTTACTGCAGTTGCTCGCGATGGGGCAGGTAACACTACGACGGCGACAACGGTGTCAGCGACGATCTCAAATGTAAACCTCCCGCCAGTAGTAAATGCAGGTGTTGATCAAACGATTACCCTTCCGACAAACGCAGTAACACTTACCGGAACCGCGTCTGATCCAGAAGGTGTGACTACGACACATACCTGGAGTCAGGTTTCTGGACCAAGCACTGCAACGATCGGTTCGCCGAGCGCCTTTACAACAACTATCACTGGACTTGTAGCAGGTACGTACACCTTCTGGCTCACCGCATCTGATGGGGTACAGAGTAATGCTGATGCAGTACAGATCACGGTCAACCCACTTGTTCCGACGAGTGTTACCGTCGGTACTGATATTATCGCGTTCACGCCGCGATCACTCGTACTCAGTGGTACCGCAATACCAAAGACTGGTACCAGTATTACTACCTATGCATGGACACAGCAGTCAGGTGCAACGCTCGTAGTTACTCCAACTGATAGTGCAAGTACTACTATCAAACCTCGCTCAGGTGGATCGCTCATCAGCAATCTTGTGATCCCTGTCGGCACATATGTGTTCCGATTGACAGTTACGGATAGTAGCGGAGCAACGGCGTATGATGACATCACGATCACTATCCAGAAAGCAAGTGGAACTGGCTCGCTCGTTGCTGGGCCTGACCAATCACTCACGCTTCCAGTCAATAGTACGACTCTTATTAGTACGGGATACTCAAGTGGAATCGCCGCAGTCACGCCGCGCTGGACACAGATCGCCGGACCATCTACGGCAGTGATTCAAACACCAAACGAGTTCAACACAGTGGTATCAGGACTGGTTGCAGGTACCTACACATTCCGAGTCAGCTCAACGAACGTAACCGCAACTGATGATGTGATCGTTGTAGTAAGTGCGGCAAGTGGTACTGGAAAGGCAACACCACAAGATACACTTTCACTCCTTTCAGGAAATAGTGGCGCATCAGCAGTCGGTACAACAGTCAAAGTGACCGCAAGTGTCCTCAATGTTCGTCAGACTGCAGGAGGCGCGAAGCTCACCACGGTCACCACTGGTACCACTGGTACTGTGCTGTCACAATCGTCATTGAACGGTGTACTCTGGGATTATGTCCGATTTACAAATGGGACTACTGGATGGGTTTCTGCACAATACGTTCAGAAACTATAAGCATTGACAGTATTACTAAAGAGCACTATAACCAATGTATATGAAATATTCACTCTACATCTTTATCCTTATCTTTGTTCTCGGAACCGTTCCTGCAGCTGCGATGACTTCGACCGATGTCGCACAACTCATCGCAAGTCTGAGGAGTCAACCTACCGTACTTGGCGCAGCAACCGATGGCACTCGAACAACTGAGGTGCGTCGACCACTGCTTACGAAAGAAGAACAGGCAAAAGTCCTCCTCGCACTCAAGTACGCAAAGGGAAGCCCGATGATTGTCGATAAGGCAATCGCACTCGGAAGTACTGACAAGGCAAACATCACCGCATTACAGCAGTTCTTGATTGCAAAGGGGTACCTCACCACTGAGGCAACGGGTACCTTTGGTCCTGCGACTCGCAAGGCACTCAAGGCCTATCAGACTGAACAGCGCATCGTCGGCGGCGATGGAACTCGTGTTGGCACGCTAACTATGAATGCTATTTCTGCAGAAGTAAGTGCTGCGGCTCAATAATCACACTCCAGATATGTATCATACAAACCCCCTCTCTCATGAGGGGTTTTGTATTGCAAAAACCGTCCAAGTGCCGTATAGTGGTGAGCACAAGTGACTAGAGCGTCTCTTTTTTATTATTGATAATTAATGCTTATTTATGAACCGAGAGTATTCACTCGAACAAACACGAAACTTTGGAATCATTGCTCACATCGATGCGGGCAAAACCACCACCTCAGAACGCGTCCTCTACTACACCGGTATGTCGCACAAGATCGGAGAAGTGCACGATGGTGAGACGACAACTGACTGGATGGAGCAGGAGCGTGAGCGTGGTATCACCATCACTGCGGCTGCGGTCTCGTGTACGTGGATCCCGACC
>CAYLWR010000006.1:0-19332 GCA_964387755.1 uncultured Candidatus Saccharibacteria bacterium
TTTTCCTTTTCTTCATCTTTTTTTGCGCCTTCAAACAGTGAAAGGAAGGTCTTGCCAAACTCCCTTGCAATAGAAGCAGTTGCTTCCTCGTACATATCCTTTACTGAGCCATCACCTTTTTGTGCGCGATCGATGATCGACTGATAAAAGGAGTTGCTGTGCACACTATCCTTTCCAATCACCACCTGGATAGCTGCACCTTCGCCATTTTGTTCGAGTTGGGAAAGAGATCCAATCAGTGCGGTAAGCGGGTCATGCTCAAACTGCCCATCAGTGCTGAGTGGAAATACTGCGGGTTCCTTTAGGGCTGCGGTGCTTGCTGCAATGCCAGAGCCAGTGGGCGCAAAGATATTGTAGTCATCAACGACCTCATCAACGATTGCAGTAGGGTAGTAGGCGTGAACGAGCTTTTCAAATGTCTCGCTTTGGGTTGTCGGAACGGATACATAGACACCGATATCACGAGTTGCGTTTTGTACGGCTATCTCAATGACATAGTAGTCAGCAGAGTTTGCAAGACCGCCAAGCATGCCACTATAGAGCTGTTTCATTGCTTGAATAAAGCTCTTAAATGACGTGTCACTGGCAGGCTGAGTGAGGGTAATGCTAAAGAGCGTATGAGTGAGCTCGCTTTTAAGTGGTGAGTGTTCCTTGAGTCCTGGGATCGCACCAATCGTATGGAGGTACTGCACAAGGAAGCGATGGAAGTCATCGGTGAGGTGGGGGTCTTTCATTTGGGTGACAACATCAAGCGCGTTCTTGATACCTTTCTCAAGCATCAGTCCAAAGAGTTCTTCGATCTTTTGATCATGTGCTTCGGGGCGAAGACGAAGTACGATGCGCTCTGCTTCATGACTCGGGAGTACGCGAGACGCATGGAGGAACTCTTTTGCTTCAGCTGCTGCGTACTGCTCAACAGTGTGTGTTGCTGCTGCTTCGAGGCTCTCATGTGGTACTGACTGTGAGATGTATTCTTTGCGCGCCTCAGTTCCGAGCCATGCGATTTCTTGGCTAGGAGTAGAAAGCGTTTCTTTGGGTGCAAACATATAGATAGTATACGAGATTTGCGATACCAATACTATATATATGCAACAAAAAATCTCCGAATTGTTCGGAGATTTTTTGTAAGCGAGAAGTGTGTCCGCCAGTTGGCGGATTATTTCACCGCGTCTTTGAGTGCCTTTGCAGCGCGGAATTTTGGAACGCGTGTCGCAGCAACTTTGACTTGCTCACCAGTCTTTGGATTGCGAGCCATGCGCGCTGCGCGTGCCTTCACTGAGAAAATACCAAGTCCAGCGATTGAAACTTCGCCACCCTTTTTGAGGGTCATGGTAATTTCTGAGATGATTTTTTCAACCACTTCCTCGGCTTGTACTTTGGTACCGCCGATCTGTGAGTGAATGAGTTCAACAAGTGCTGATTTATTCATAGGAACGCGAGGGATGCCCCTCGGATATTGATCTGATAATCTTGTCAGTGTGCTTTCGCGTGTGCGTAAAGCTTTGGGCATTATATACCAAGGGTTTTTTGATGCAATACTGTAAAATACTTGCTTTTCATTTATTTTTGTGCTATAATTAACTCAGAATTTAAGGAAATCACAAACCAATATATATGAAACACGTGTCCCTCGAGACCATTTGCCACACAGTAATGGTAGTATCAGCAGTAATTTTTACCCTTTTTCTACCAGTTGCAATTTATTTTTTCCGAAAAGGAAATAAACTAAAAAAAATGGTTCAACACGAAAAAGCCCTCCGTCAGGAGGGTTTTCGTCTATCTCGCGTACTCAATGACCCTCGTCTCTCGAATCATGGTCACCTTGATCTGTCCGGGATACCGGAGTTCGCCTTCGATGGAGATCGCTATCGTACGAGCGAGATTTTTGGCCTCAAAGTCTGACACACTTTCTGGGTGGACAAAGACGCGTATTTCGCGTCCTGCTTGCAGTGCGTATGCTTTCTCAACCCCTTCAAATTTATTTGCGAGCCCTTCGAGGTCTGCGAGACGTTTCAAGTATCGATCTGCCGTATCGCGGCGCGCACCAGGGCGAGATCCAGAGATGCTGTCCGCGGTCTGCACAATCACTGCTTCGAGGCTCTCATGTGGACAGTCATCATGATGGCTTTTCATTGCGGTGATGATGCGCTCGTCAGTACCAAACCTGCGTAGCACCTTGATGCCGATATCGATATGGGTCCCTTCGAATTCGTGATCGAGGGCTTTGCCGATGTCATGGACGAGTGCGCCTGCCTTTGCAATGTACGGGTCCGCACCAACTTCAGAGGCAAGCATTTCTGCAAGGTGTGCCATTTCGATGGAGTGTTGGAGTACGTTCTGTCCGTAACTCGTACGGAAGTGAAGTCTCCCCAAGATCGCGATGAGGCGAGGGTCGAAGTTGTAGATCCCGCACTCGTAGACTGCGTCAGCACCCTTTTGTTTGATGAGGTCATGGATTGCAGCCTTTGCTTTCTCGAGCTCTTCCTCGATCCGTGCGGGCTGGATGCGCCCGTCTTTGATGAGTGCTTCAAGTGCGAGTACGGCTATCGCACGCCGTACTGGATCAAATGAAGATACGACGAGCGCACCAGGTGTTTCATCGACGAGGAGTTCTACGCCCGCAAAGCGCTCAAACGCACGGATGTTGCGACCTTCTTTTCCAATGATCTTTCCTTTTATTTCATCACTTTCGATCTCTACAGTAGTTGCGGCGAGCTCAGTAGTTGTTGCGCTTGCGAGTCGCTGGATGGCGGTCGTGAGAATGGTCTTTGCACGAGCAGAGAGTACTTCATGTCCATCTCGGTCGAGTTTGTGCATCTGTGCAGCAATGTCTTCTCGGTACTGCTCTTCAGCAATCCGCATGAGTGCATCGCGCGCTTGCTCGGTAGTATATCCAGCACGCTCTTCGACAAGCTGCTCGTGTACCTGCGCTCTATGCGCAAGCTCGGCTTCTCTGTGTGCGAGTGCCGCAGTCTTTTGTTCAATATGTGCACTTCGGCTATCGATCTCGAGCTGGCGCGCGTCGAGTACTTCTTCTTTTTTGAGAAGGCGATCCTCAATGAAGGCTGCCTTTTCGTGCGCGTCAGCAATGATCTGTTGCGCGCTCTCGCGTGCCTGCATGAGTTTCTGAGAAATAGAGAGCTCGAGGTTGTTTTTGCGTACAATGAAAATCACTGCACGGATCGCGTACCCCAAGAGCCCTCCTCCGAGGAGCATGCCGCCGGCAAGCAATAGTTCATCCATATTACTTTGCAGTTACTGGTTTGGTAATGATTGCGTCAATGATACCGTATTTCTTTGCTTCATCTGATCCCATGTAAAAGTCTCGATCCATATCTTTTTCTACTTGTGTAAGTTTCTGCCCAGTGTTTTTTGCAAATATTTCGTTGAGTTTGTGTCGAAGTTTGATCATCTGTTTTGCAGTGATTTCAATATCAGTCACCTGTCCTTCAAATCCACCATGTGGTTGATGAATCATGACTTCAGAGTTCGGGAGTGCATACCGTTTACCTTTTGCACCAGCGGCAAGGAGGTGTGATCCCATTGATGCTGCAACCCCAATACAAATAGTTGAAACATCAGGCTTAATGAAATTCATGGTGTCGAGAATCGCCAAACCAGCGGTCACAGAACCCCCAGGGGAATTGATGTAGAGCTGAATATCTTTTTTGGGATCTTCATTTGCAAGAAAAAGAAGTTGTGCGATGACAAGATTTGCAATCTCATCATTAATGGGTCCTCCAAGAAAAATAATACGTTCTTTGAGTAGACGAGAGTAGATGTCGTAGGCGCGGTCGCCCATTGGGTTTTTTTCAATAACAGTAGGGATGATCATAGGTTCAAAATTCTACAAATAATAAAAGGGAAATGCAGTCAAATCGGTCGTTCCTGAATGCCACCACTATACGCTCAATTGACTTTTTTTGCAAAAGTACTAGAGTAGTAGAAAACCAATTGCCATGTATATACGCATAAAGAACATTGAGAACCTTTTTGATTACTTAAATCCTCTTTTCCCGACATTATTTCCAAACCTGGCATTTCACGGAATCAAAGCTCAACAATTTTCCAATTTAAAATTACCTGCTCGAAGAGATGTTGCAGGAAATTGCTACACCAGCATTGGATCAGTGTTGAATGCATTTCGTGAAAAAACTTCTATCGCATCATTAAAGGATGTATTCAGTAATTTGAAAAAGAATGTAAAAGGAAATCTTCCCTTGTCTGAAGGTGATTATTGTGAAGAATGAATTAAAAATCCCGGAACCCCCGGGATTTTTTCTATTTCTGATGTTCGAGCATCGCAAGCACCTTCTCATTCGTAAGCAACATATCCGCATATGCTTTCGTTCGGTTGAGATCTGCACCGGGATACATTTGCATGAGTTTCTGTGCCTCGGCTTCTACTTCTTGTTCGGTCGGGAGTGCTTTCTCAGCGCGCGCGATTGCGTGTAATACGAGCTGAAATCGCGCGCGCTTTTCTGCTTCTGGAGCGAACTCTGCAAGGAGTTCTTCTTTGGTCTTTTTGATATGGGTGAGATAGTCCTCAAGGCTTGCGCCACTACGCGCAACATCTGCTTCGATCTGAGCGAGCAGCTTGTCTTGTTCTGATTGCACGAGTATGTCAGGGAGTTCAAATGTTGTTTCTGCAACGATTGCTTCCATGATGCCGACACGGCGCTTGTCCTTTGCTGCAGCGGCTGCTTCATGGGTGAGGTTTTCACGGATCTTTGCACGCATGTCATCTACGGTTTGGAAATTGCCGAATGACTTTGCAAACTCGTTGTTCACCTCTGGAAGCGGTTCGGTGTGTGCGTGTTCATGCTCAGAACCATGGACATGACCGTATGCCCGCATCTGGCGAAGGTTCTCGATCACTTGCTCCACATCTGCATCGGTGATTTCTTTTGCTGTTTCGAGTTCGACGGCGTTTGCAACCTTTTTATAATCAGGAAGTTTGATATCTGGTACTACTGCAGCTGTGATAGTGAAGCCGAGGGCGTTACTTCGAGCGAGCTTGGTGATCATAACACTCGGTCGTCCGATCACGTCGAGCTTGGTATCAGTCACCATTGCCGGATAGGTGTCCTGGATCGCGCGTTCTGCCATATCGGTGAGGAGTATGTCTTCCGGGATGTGTTTACGAGCAATCTCTGGAGGGATCTTGCCCTGGCGGAAGCCGTCGAGGGTGAGATGTTCTGCGAGGTGCGAGAATGCCGCATCCTCAAAGGTCTGCAGGTGATCCCACGCGATTTCACCAGCCAGCTCAATAGTACTCTTGGGCTTCGGGGTAACGGTAACAGTATAGGTGTCTGATTTTTTCATACGCGGCAGTCTAGCATGACATATTTATATATACAAAGGTGATTTTCGTGTGTTATTATTTCGCTATGACAACCAAAGAACTCGAAAACTACATTCGTTCAGAACTAGAAAAGGGAACAACATTTCAAACAATTAAAAACAATCTTCTCGTAGGTGGTGGATGGCAACCACAAGAAATCGATGCTGCATATCAAGCACTTATCCAGGATACAACAACACTGGTGCAATCAAAGAAAAAGACATGGATTGGAACCGTTGCGCTAGTTCTACTTATTGTACTCGGGGGAGGTGCCGCATATGCGTACTATGCTGGATATTTTACCTCACTTGAGCAGGTGACTGCGCAGTCGTTTGTCGAGGCGCGAAATGCAAAGAGTGCTGCGT
Organism: uncultured Candidatus Saccharibacteria bacterium; assembly: GCA_964387755.1. Classification (GTDB taxonomy): domain Bacteria; phylum Patescibacteriota; class Minisyncoccia; order Phycocordibacterales; family UBA9973; genus UBA4124. The sequence goes on from CAYLWR010000006.1 coordinate 5,710, forward strand.
TTGATACTACAATCAGTGTTGATTTCTCATCCATAAAAAAAGTAGAGAGTAAGACAATCTTTGGAGATATGTTTAGTGGTTTAACCAGCTTTACAACCAAGGGTGCATATGATTTGACTGATCCAGAAAATACGAAACTTTCTATGGCGATTTCTCTTGTGCTTGGTTCAACAAGCGCAGCAGCAGATTTTCGATTGGTACACGGAGTTGCATATGCGCAGCTTACAAAGGCTCCTACTATTAGCCTTATACCGGTACTCTCAAAGAGTGAGAAAAAATGGGTATCATTCCCATATAAATCCCAAACACCAAACATTATGAGTATGCCATTCACCTCTTCTCTTGGGGTAAATCCTGTAATACTCGAAAAACTTACAGATGAACAGAAACAAGAACTCTACCAGATCACTGCGAATGCTCATTTTATTACTATAACCAAAAAGTTTATACCAGAGACTATCGATAACACCTCAGCATATCACTTCACATTTGATATTGATCGGGATGGTATCAAACAGTATTTCAAGGAAGTACAAACATATATACGATCTATAGGCAAAGAAGACTCACTACTCTCTACTTTTGACACAACTTCGTATATAGAAGGTCTCGAAAAAGTAACAGACTTCGCCGGTGAAATGTGGATTGGAAAGAAAGATAGCCTTCCACGCAAAGTAACTATTGGCTTCACTGTCACGCAAAAAGAAGGACCGATCAAAGTTGCAATGGTGAGTATTTTGAGCGATTGGAATAAGCCGGTTGACGTCCAAGCTCCAGAAAAAAGTGTCACATTCGAACAGTTTATTTCGGGTATGTTTTCAAATTCATTTGATAAGATGAGTATGAACGAATCAGCTTCTGTCACACAGGCAGGAAAAGATGCTCAAATAAAAGCACGTCTTGCAAATCTTCGTGTATCAGCAGAAATTTATTGGGATGGTAATCCTTCTGGAGGATATACTGGAGCGTGTAATTCAAGTGACTTCAATACAGCAAAATCACTTACCCTTGGATTCATTTGTCGAGATAGTAAGAATACATATGCTGCATCAGCTCAATTGAGTAATGGAAAATATTTTTGTATCGATAGTACTGGAACAGCGAAAGAGATTGCACAAGCTGTGGCAACGACGAGTTGTCTCTAATCAAAACTCCTCAGAGTAGGTGGGTATTGCCGTGTTGATTGCTGCGGCTTGGAGATCGGTGAGGTTGATCGCAGTAGATTCCTTGTGTGGGATCTGAGCGGCATCGGTCGGTATCTCAACCGATGACTGCTGACGGTGCTCGTAGTACCAAAATGCACCAAATAGTATGAATACTACAACGATAGACCAAAAGGCTATACGACTTTTGCGTTCCGGATGGACAATACTAGAAGGAAGCTGTTCAAATGTTGTTTCTCCTTCGTAGAAACGCTGCATGCTACTGAGTAGGTACTGATGCCTTGAGTGCGGTGAGGCTGTTGATAAGGTGGGTGCGTGCATCCTTGAGACCATCTTCGATCTTCTTGAGAAGCACCTTTACTTGAACAGTGTCTTTTTCGCTCATATCGTCAGTGACCGTGATGGTGGCAAAGAGATCAAGATCTGTCTTGGTAGTTGCAAGAACAGTAGTGGTTGCGGTGAGCTCAGTCTGTGCAGTAGTAACATCGATGCCTTTTGTAGCAAGGCGATCGATTGCAAGCTGGGCACGAGTCGCAAAGAGCGCGAACTGTCCATGGATTGCACGGAGACTCGTTTCAGCCTTTTGCTTGCGGATCGTGAGCGGCTCTACTGGAGCGTCAGGTTTTGTGGTAGTAACGACAGCTTGAGACGCGCTTGAGGTAGCCCCAAGAACGACACCCTCAGTCTGGGCGTGCACAGCTCCGAGTGGGAATACCACGGCAATAGCTGCTAGTATTGATAAAATAAGCTTCTTTTTCATATGAGTATCTATACTATATACCATATAGACGATGATTTGGATAGGGGATTACAGTACAAAAGCCGTCCTTACAAAGACGGCTTTTCTTCTTTTTCTACTACACAACCTCTTCTAACCTGGTAATGCCATGTCTTTTGGCAATCTCAAGTACACGAGTGTGCAATCCCTCTCCTTTTTCAAACAGTTGATCTACGTCGTACAGGAATCCCCGCCACAGTTCAAGATCAAGTTTCTCTAGTTTTTCAACATAATTCAAAAGAGTTTTATCACCTTTAATTCCTGCTGGGGCCGTGCCTTTAGGCATCCAATCACCGTCTGAATAATACCTAATCTGCTCATTCATTATTGTATGAGACAGATCTGTTGGTTCATATAAGTGGTCAATGATTGCCCGGAAACATTGCTGTCGAGCGAGCCTTTTAGCAGAGAGAGGTTCTCCGGTATGCTGTTGTGTTGCGTCCATATGATAATGTTTTAATTTCAAATTACATTACCAAATTTTCTCGAAAAGTCAATAGTGTTACACTACATATACAATATGTCTACTCAACCTGAAACAATCGACTTCATTCTAGAAAAGCTTGGGAACAACGATCGATTTACGACTCGCAAGATGTTTGGCGAGTACGCGCTCTATGCCGATGACAAGGTCGTTGCACTCATATGTGACGATCAGCTCTATGTAAAGATCATGCCCCAGAGTGCATTCCTTGCAGATATCTGTGAACAAGACGCGCCATATCCCGGAGCACGACCATACTATCTCGTCGAAGAATCGCAGCTTTCGCAGATCAAAGAGCTGCCTGACATATTATGTGCAATCGCAAAGGCATTGCCGAAGAAAAAGAAGAAGTAAATCTGCTATCATAGTTTTATGAACATCAGTGAATCATATAATCCAGAATTGTTCGAGCAATTTAAAGCAAAGGTCTGGCCGGTAGCAGATGCTGAACACTACGGCTATCAGCAGCCGGATTTTCAAAAAAAAGAATTCACACTTGTCGCAAAAGAAAACGATGAGATCCTTGGGTATGTCACGGTGCTCATTGATAGTGGTGTTGCCCAGATAGAACCGCTCATGGTCTATCCTCGCGGGATGGGAATAGGGAGTGCGCTTATAGTTTCAGCTGAAGCAAAGGCAAAAGAAATGGGGGTGCACAAAGTGTGGCTTGAGACTGGATCAAATTGGGAAGCTAAAAAATTTTATGAAAAGCATGGATACATAACTCGAACCATTCTCCCAAACCATATCGGTGGGCACGAGTTTGTATTGATGGATAAAACGTTGTAAATAAAACCACCCCGAGGAATCGGGGTGGTTTTATTGTTTCATGTACTATGCTCGCTTTTTGCGTGCTGCAAGCATTGCTTGCTTGATCTCAAGTCGTTTCTTGGTCTTGTGTGACTTGTTTGATTTCTTCTTTGGCCCGAGGGCGGTAGCTCTTTTTCCCATAGCAGTAGTATAGATTATTTATTAAATTTCTCCTTATAAAGTTCTTGAGATTTCGTCACTGCTGCAAGCGCTTCAGCTTTGTCGCCAATACTCTCGATGGAGACTGGTTTCTTTTGGATCTGCTTGTAGGTGAGGAAGAAGTGTTCGATTTCTTTGATAGTGTGCTTGTTGATATCGGCGAGATCTTGTACGTCGTCCCACCGTGGATCCTTTTCGGGGACTGCGATGATCTTTGCATCACTATCTCCATCATCAATCATGTTCATGATTGCAACCGGTCGAACCTTTACGAGTACATTCGGAACGAGCGGATAGGTCGTCAGTACAACTACATCAAGTGGATCACCGTCTTCCCAGTGACTCTGCGGCATGAAGCCGTAGTCGAATGGGTAGTCTTGCGATGTGTGCATTGCACGATCGAGCATGATGAGACCAGTTTCCTTGTCGAGCTCATACTTATTTTTTGATCCCTTTGGGATTTCGATAATGACATTGATCACGCTTGGTGCATCTTTGCCAGGAGTGATTTCGTGGAGGAGATTCATACTACTTACTCGTCTTTTCCTTCTATTTCATTAGTAATGACTTCGTCAGTAGCTGGACCTTCGACATCTTGCGCAGTATCTGTTTCACCGCTCTCATTCATTTCGACAGTATCTACTGAGTCGTCTGCACTTGCGAGATCTTTGAGATTACCAAATGACACAAAGTCATCACCCTCGAGGTTTTCACCTTCGGTTGTAACTTCTGCTTCAGAGCCTTTGATATCGATCTTCCAACCCGTGAGCTTTGCAGCGAGGCGTACGTTTTGTCCACCCTTACCGATCGCGAGTGAAAGCTGGTCAGGGGTGACTTCGATCGTTGCCTTGTGTTCTTCATCACTCAGCTCAAGTCCGAGCACCTTTGCTGGACTGAGTGATTTTCTGACGAATTCTTCTGGATCTGGTGACCATTCGATGATGTCGATTTTTTCACCAGAGAGTTCATTCATTACTGTTGATACGCGCACACCCTTTTGCCCAACACATGATCCAACGGGGTCGATGTTGTCATCAGTCGTCCATACGGCAATCTTTGAACGACTACCTGGTTCTCGAGCGACTGATTTGATCTCTACCACACCGCTTGCAACCTCAGGGGATTCATACGCAAAGAGCTTCTCGAGGAATTTCGGATGGGTGCGAGAGATACGCAGGGTAATACCGCGTGGAGACTCCTCAACATGGTAGAGATAGCCTCGAATACGGCTGCCGCGAGTGTAGCGTTCACCGGGGATTTGTTCTTGGGGAGGAATGATACCGGTTGCACGGTTGAAATCAACGTATACCATGCCGCGCTCGATCTTTTGGACATAGCCAGAGATGATATCGCCTTCTTTGGTGCCGAATTCATCAAGGATAGAGGTTCGCTCTGCCTCACGAATGCGCTGCATGATCACCTGTTTTGCGGTTTGCGCAGCAATACGGCCAAAGTCATCCTTTGGTTCAAGTGAAAACACGATTTCGTCGCCGATCTGCGCATTTCCTTTGATAATGCGCGCATCATCGAGCAAAATATGCTTTTCTTCACTGTAGTGCTCGCGTTCATCGGTGTCACTTGCAGGTTCTTCTTCGAACCGTACGAGAGATTCATCGACGACAGTCTTTACTTGTTCAAAGTCGACGGTGCCGCCATCCAGATCGATGTGCGCACGGACTACTTGTCCCTTTTTTCCGTATTCTTTCTTGTACGCCGCAGCGAGTGACTGCTCGATCGCATCGATGAGTTTGTCGCGCGCGATACGACGCTCGGTCTCGAGTTGTTCAATTGCTAATTTAAGTGCTTTTATATCCAACATATTCAGTATTGTTATTATTTTTTTATAAGTAAGCGGTGCGCAAGGGTAGCTTTCGGCGTAGTTATCAACAGAAATTCCCGCGAAACGCGGGAGTACTCTTGCGATTGTATTATAGCATACGATATACTTTAGTTCAATATGAATATATTAGGCACGCGACGTACAAAAACTTTTATCACTAGTTTCGTTACTGCACTTGTTCTCGTGGTCGGAATCTCTCTTTCGTTGGTGCATGCGCAAACGAGTAACACCAAATCAACTAACGAACGCGCAGTAACAGTCGCAGTGCTCGATACTGCTGCAGGTTCTGGCACTACTGCATTTTCTACACTTCTTTCTGGATACGCATGGTCGGCTGATATTGGATGGATCAGAATGAGTAACTGCGCGAGTGCGACTGACTGTACTGGTCAGAACTATGGTGTCTCGATTGCACCAACAGGCTCAGTTCGCGCAATGACTGGATATGGATGGTCTCCAAACATTGGATGGGTGAGTTTCAACCTTTCGGCAACGACGGGTTGTCCGGGGGGAGGCACCTGTCAGGCCCGCATCGAGTGGGTAGATGGAGAATCAAAGATCTATGGCTGGGCTCGTGCGTGCGCAGTCTTCAAAAATCCTAACTGTAGTGCCGCCGACGGACTCAAAGATGATGCAGAGCGTGGTGGCTGGGATGGATTTATTGCGCTTCGATCTATCGGTGGAGCGCAGTTTGGCGTATCACTCGACACTACTACGGGCAAATTTGGTGGTCAGGCATGGGGATCTGATATCGTTGGATGGGTGGATTTCTCAAAGGTGGCATTGATTGAAGCAGAATGTCAGCCTGGAGATCCTTGCTACTGTGTTGCAAATCCTACTGACGTAACCAACTGTCCACAATGTGAAGAAGGAAGTCCGTGCTGGTGTGCAGATCCAGAACACGCAAGCGATCCTCGATGTGCAGTCTGTGAAGAAGGACAGCCATGCTGGTGTCAGGATCCTGCCCACGCAAATACGAGGGCATGTGAAGAATGTAAGACGGTGGGCACTCCGTGCTGGTGTGCAAATCCTTTGAACCAAACAGATCCTGCATATCCAAAAGCATGTGTCGGAACTGGTGAAGATATGTGTACCAACGTCGAAGGGGTACAAAACACACTTCCTACTGGATCGCACCAGTCAGGCACCCGCTGTGTCTGTGATGCCGGCAAGGTACTCAAGAAAGTGAACGGACTCTATCAGTGTGTAAAACCAAGTTATATCGAGTTATAAATATGAATAATGATCAAGTAAACCAACCCCCTGCAATGGATATCGCTACACAGACAACGGCAATGCCGCCAGTACATCACGAGAGCAAAAGCGCAACACTCACGCTCATGCTACTTATTTTCCTTGTGGTTGCATGTCTTGCGGCATGGCTCTACCTTCTCAAGAAACCTCGTATGGATCATACCAAGGCCACTCCGATCCAAACTCTCGAACTCCTCAGTGCACAATCAGGTGCTGATACAACAACCGTAAAAGAAAAAGCAGCAGCACTCTCAGAGCTCAAAGCCGGGTCCAAACCGGTCGGCGCTCAAGAAAAGTCCGTAACGGTTGATAGCCTAAACAAATAATCATATGACATATAACCTTAAAACCTTCATCATACTCACCGGTATACTCGCTACAGTTGCAGTAGGTGCTCGTGCGTATACCAACCCTGCGAGTCCATTTCCAACAGACAATAGAGAGATCCTTTCGATCGATGAGGGGGTAAAAAATCAAGAAAAATTGAGCGGTCTTTCTGTTGGAGCATTTCAAGCACGAGGTGATGCATGGATGATGCAACAGACGTATTTACAAGGGATGGTTCGTGGCGGATTTGTCGGGGCGCCAGGAAATACGGTTTCAACCGTGAAGTTCGGTGACAGCGGTCTCGGTACAACCGTGTCAGTAAATGCATCAAATGATGTATACGTAGGTGACCGTTTCCAGAGTGATACGCTGCAGCATGCTACATCGGCTCGAGGGGAGGTATGTGCAGATACTACTGGCAAATTAATTCTTTGTTCACAATAACAGTTATGAAATCAATGAAAACAGAAATTTTCCATACTATTCGATTGCTTGTACTCGGTCTCGTAGTTGCGATCGGGCTCAGTTATGCAGCTGCGTTTGCCAGTGAATGGGTACCTGCGCCAGCTACTCCTCCTGCAGAAAATACTCAGCGCCCCATCAATACACTTGGTGCTTCACAGGTGAAAGATGGCGGACTTTCGGTCTATGCGTTTTTAGCAAATCTCAGCGCGCAGTTCGATAGCCAGCTCTATCTCCAAGGCACCGTGCGAGGGTTTGGCGGGAAGTTTGGTGGAGAAACAGTGCGTTTCGGTGGCACTAACGCATCAGGGGTACATATAGTTAGCCTCGCGCTTACCGGCAATCTCGATGTGAAAAACAATGCTCGTTCGGCACTTCTTGCCAATACTGAGTACAAGAAAGTTTGTGCTGACGAAAGTGGAACATTGTTCCTTTGCGATACGACAACACAACCAGTTATTGATGTATGTCCAAATATTTCTGGTGATCAGGCAACGGTCCCAGCGGGAATGCATATCAATCTAGATGGAGACTGTGTTGACGATATCATCTTGCCACCTCCAAATAATGGAGATCCTACCTCATGTACGTACTATGTGACTGCAGAGCCATACCAGTTCCGTCACCCAAAGATCAAGTTCTGGAGAGGATATGCGACACCCACTGGTTCAAGTGGTGCAAATCCTCAGTACACCGGCACCTTGTATAGCGGACCATTCTATCAGATGTCATTCAAAGACTTTGATATGCAGGGCTGTGTTACCGCAACGCAGATGTATGATCCAGACGGTGTACCGATCGGAGTACCGGTGCAGCAGGCATGTGACCCATCTCCATCGCAGCCAGGTAGTCCATATAGTTGGTCATGGTCTCCTGCAAATGTAACGATCAACCTCATGCAAAACCCGGGAGTATTTGAGGTAGGAGTATTTGGTCTCGAAGGTCTGCGGTTCACTGGTCCAGTAACGATCAAGACGGCAGCAACTGGTGGATCAACTATCACGGTTCCTCCTGAATGTACGAGCGGCTTTTACCAATAACCTATTACATCTATGAAACAATCCGTATTCAACAATATTAAGCTCATTGCGATTGCGCTCGTTATCGCAGTCGGTATCAACTACGCGTTTGCTGATAGTGTATGGTTTGATCCAACTGATACTCCTCCAGGGGACAATGTCTCTGCCCCAATCAATGCGGGCGCGATAGATCAGGTGAAGGTAGAGGGACTCTCAGTCAATGGATTTATCGCAAAGCAGGATGCAAAGTTCAAAGATGAAGTATTTGTTGCAGACTCGATCCAAGGCGGAAGTCCAGTCGATACCGATACTATTTCTACGGTCTATGTTGGAGATGCTACAAAGCCAGTCCGCATCACTGCAAATGGCAAGCTCGGTGCTGATGGGTACATTCGCTCAACACCGCTTGCGAACAATGAACGAAAAGAAATCTGCGCAGATTCATCCGGAACACTCGTTATCTGTCCATAGACTATACGCAATACACCTCGCAAGCTTGCGAGGTGTTTTTGTAGAGAAATGATATACTCGTTCAATATGAACATCCTTGTTGCAAACTGGAAAATGGCTCCCGACACCTCCTTGCAAGCGCTATCACTCGCAAAAGCAACGGCGAAGATCGCAAAAACCTATAAAAAGAATCTACACATGGTGGCATGTGTTCCATCTGTATATCTCGGCACTCTTCAAAAGAGTGTGAAATCCCTCGCACTCGGGGCACAGACAGTAGCCCACACACTAGGGGGTGCAGAGACAGGGCTCGTGAGTGCTGCGATGCTCAAAAGTCTCGGCGCGACCTATAGTATTGTAGGGCACTCAGAATCACGCGCTCGAGGGGATACTGATGCGTTGGTAGCCCAGCAGCTCGCGCGACTTGTTGAAAAGAAAATCACACCGATCCTCTGTGTGGGAGAAAAGGCGCGGGATGCGCAAGGTTGGTACCTAAGCGCAATCAAAGAACAACTCGAAACGGCGCTTGCAGCTGTTCCTCAGGCGGCCCTCAAGCGCATGATCATCGCGTATGAACCAGTATGGGCCATCGGCAAAGACGCGGTACGCGGAGCAACTCCCGAAGAATGCCGCACGATGGTCATATTTATACGCAAGATTGTCGCCGATCTCTCCAATGAGAAGACTGCAGCTCAGATCCCAGTACTCTACGGAGGATCAGTCGACGAGACCAATGCACACTCATTTATAACCGAAGGTGAGGCAAACGGACTTCTCGTTGGACGAGTAAGTCTTGAACCCAAGCGATTCGTAAAACTTGCACAGAGTATCAGATAGTACCTATGAAAACTCTTTCATCAATTCCAAAACATACTCGAGTACTCGTCCGTGTTGATTACAATGTTCCGCTCAAGGGCAGCAAGATCGTAGATCCACGTCGTATTGATGCGAGTATCGCAACTATCCAAGCGCTACTCAAGAAAGGATGTACTCCGATACTCATCGCCCATCTAGGGGACGGTACCGAGAGCTTGCGTCCAATCGCTACCTATCTGTCAAAGATATGTACGATCGTATTTATAACAAATGATGTGACCAGTGCTCACACCAGGCAACTCATTGCGCAAGTTCCAAAAGGTACGGTGATCCTCCTTGAAAATATTCGCCGGTATACTGGAGAAGAAAAGAATACTGCTTCGTTTGCAAAAGCACTCGCTCGTCTTGCTGATGCCTATGTGAACGATGCATTTTCTGTCTCACACCGTGCACATGCGTCTGTAGTCGGTGTCCCTCGCTATCTCCCTGCATATGCGGGAGTGCAGCTCCAAGCAGAAATCAAGGCCCTCAGTCGTGCGCTTGGTACAAAGAAGCACCCAGTTGTGTGTATCCTTGGTGGTGCAAAGTTTGGAACCAAGATCCCACTCCTTACGCGATTTGCAGCAAGTGCTGACAAGCTCATCGTTGCAGGTGCGATTCTTAATAACTTCTACAAAGTAGCAGGCTTTGAAGTAGGGAAGTCAGTTACCGAACAAGGATATGACGCTCCGATCAAAAAACTTCTCAAGCACGAGAACCTCCTGCTTCCTGTTGATATCATTGTGACCCGTGGAAACAAGAAAGTAGTGGTAACCCCTCTCGAAGTTGCAACCAGCGACGTAATCGTCGATATCGGTCCGCAAAGTATCGCACTCATTACACGCGAGATCAGCACAGCCAAGCTCGTAGTCTGGAATGGTCCAACCGGCTGGTATGAGAAGGGCTTTGATAGAGGAACTGTCGCCATTGCAAAAGCAATTGTTGCTGCAAACACGCACGCGATCATTGGAGGAGGAGACACTGGTGCCGTCATTGATACACTTGTAACTACCACAGATAGTAAACGAATATTCGTATCAACAGGAGGAGGTGCAACACTCGAATACTTGAGCAAAGGAACACTGATAGGAATCACTGCATTACAATAATCCTTGCTGAGAAAGTTTTTTGATATACTAACAAGGTAATGCATCAGGTTGTACGTACTATATATAGACAGCACCGACGAACACTTTTTGGTATATTGTTCGGACTCGTCTTTTCTACTATTGTTGCGTATGCAACACCACCAGGGAGCGCCTATACTCCTGGTGAGACACTTGATCCTACCTGTGATCCTGGAAGTGCAAACTGTACTGTTGCGATAGATAACTCCCATACACTCCAAGCAGTTACGGATGCTGGAAACACAACAACAAATTCAATCATCGTGCAGGGTGCAACAATCACTGCAAATGCCACAAAAGAAAGTACTGGATTCGGTATCGGTATTGGCAATCCAGCCGCTGGAATCGGCAATACATTTATTGGATATAGAACAGGTGAAGGTATTACGGGGGGAGACGCTGTTACACTTATCGGAGAGATGAATGGTATAAATCAAAGCAGCACCGATGTTGTTGCCATAGGATCGAATAATTTCTACCAAAATTCAGGAAATGCTACCTACGCCCTGGGTGACGGTAATGGTTTCAATAACTCATTTTCTAATGTGGTATTTCTTGGGACGAATGGTACGGCGACCGCAGACAATCAGCTCGTCTTTAGTACAGACAATAACCCAACACTCCTTTCTCCTGTTGCTCGGTTTGACTTCAATGCCCTCTCTGATAATAGACAATACAACCTCCCTGATGCTGATGGAACACTTGCCCTTACTTCGAACCTTTCATCATGGCTTACAGGGACACTCACTGGTGATATAACTTTAAATTTGAATGCAAACACACTAAAGTTTGTAGGGGGTGGATTAGTATTCGGTACAGGCACGGTCAGTTCGGGAAATGCTGCATTCGGTTCTGATAATACAGTAAATAATGGTATTGCTCAGGGTGCATCGTTTGCCTTTGGGGAAGTGCAAACGATTGAGGGTGAAGCAAACACAGCTTTATATGGGTACGGAAACTCTATTATCGGAGCAAACGACGCACTCGTTGGTGGTACAGGATCAGCCGTATTTGCTGTAGGAGCAATTGCACTTGGTGTGGCAGCAAACGCAAATAATATAGAATCTATTGCTTTTGGAAGTAACAATACTACCAACGGTGATTATGCAATTGTAGCAGGTGGACTTTCTAATGGTGCAGGTGGGCTGCATGGGGGTGTGTTTGCGGGTACATTAAATAGCTCCAGTGGAACAAATTCAGTTGTAGTTGGTGGTACAGGAAATGCTGCAAATGGGATCAACTCTGTTGTTCTCGGAGGAACAGGTATTACTGGTAATGCTGATAATACTGCATATGTACTGTATATGCATGCCGGCTCTACAGCCGTTTCTGATGGTACGACGCTTCTAACACTAGAAGACACAAACTCGACCTGTGCTTTCACTGCAAATACTGGTGGCCCAGTCTGTGGATCCGATCAAACACTCAAAAAGGATATCAGTAGTCTCGACAATGGCGACCTCCTCACACGCGTGAGCTCGCTTAATCCTGTCTCATACCACTGGCTCACCGATGCCGATGGTGCGCCACTTCAGTACGGATTTATTGCACAAGACGTAGCGCAGCAGTTCCCCGAGCTGGTAACTGATCGTACATGGATAGACGGTACGACGCGCAAATTTCTCAATATGGGAGGACTCATGCCGTACGCAATCGGTGCAATCAAAGAGCTCAATCTTCGTATTAGCCCACTCCCTATATTTACAGATGTAACACTTGCAAACACAGCCCGTATCTTCCTCGATGAAGTTGCGCATGGCGTTGTTAGATCAAAACGTCTTTGTGCTGAAGATGTTTGTATTGATAAAACTCAGCTCCAAGAACTTCTTGATTATGTGCACGCACAGCAAACACCACCTATAGAAAACAGAGATGATGCAACAAATATTGATCAAGATCAAAAAAGTGAGGATCTTCCTACAAATCCTCCTCTACAAGAAGAGACTTTGGGTGATATGGCAGAACAATAGCCATGCACTATTTTAATGAAAATTTTGATGGAAGATAAAATACAGGAGTTCGGGTTGATATATTTCAGAGCTTTTTATTTCTGCAAATCATTTTTAATTCTTTCTGCAAATAGTCGCAGTTCATCGATAGATTCGTACATCGTATGAATGTGTTCCTCCACAGGCTCTGAATTTTTCCGAGGGATAAGATGAATATGGAAATGATCAGGGACATCTTTACCGACAACTTCAAGCTGTACATAATCGCAACCTAATCCTTGTATCATGTGCACGATAAGTTTCTTTGCTTGTATAAAAAGATCCGCCAAATTTTCATCAGGAACATGTTGTATTCGACCATACGGTGTTTTTGGAATAAGTAGTGTATGACCTTTGGTAACGGGATTGATATCAAGGAATGCGAGGAACTGATCGTCCTCATACACTTTTGTCGCAGGGAGTTCTCCTCGGATGATTTTGCCAAATATAGTGTCATGCATACCAACATTCTAGCACCATGCTACAATTTCACCCATGCAGCCCACGCTTCCGACACCGACTGAGCTTGAACTCCTCCTTGCCAAGCGGCTCCGGTTAGAACCTGATGCTTACCAAGCATTCATTGCACCAGAGTACAAGCTTGGAAACCTTTTTGCATTTACTGATATGGATAAAGCCGTAGAGCGGCTACACCGGGCAGTGACGAGTGGTGAGCAGATCGGTATCTATGCCGACTATGATTGCGATGGTATCCCAGGTGCAGTGGTACTCGTCGATCTGTTCAAGAAACTCGGCATCATGGATCGAGTGCATCTATATATTCCTGATCGACATGACGAAGGCTATGGGGTGAGTAAGATGGGTGTCGATACACTTGAAGAAAGGGAGGTGACGCTCATGATCACTGTTGATGTTGGGATCACTGCGATCCTAGAGATCGCTGATG
>CAYLWR010000007.1:0-19167 GCA_964387755.1 uncultured Candidatus Saccharibacteria bacterium
TGCACTAGACCGCTATGCGAATCCTCCAAAAGACCTATAGTACCACTAGAGCGCCATATCCGTTAGTGCCTTGATACGCTTCTCCACCGGCGGATGGGTCATAAACAGATTTGACAGACCCTGTATTGCCTTTGATCCAAATGGATTTGAGATATACATGTGAGCCGTTGCATTTGATGCGGTCTGCATAGGTCTACCATATGATGAGATCTTCCGAAGCGCCGAAGCAAGCCCATCGGGATAGCGCGTGAGAAGTGCACCAGACGCATCGGCGAGGTATTCGCGCTTGCGTGAGATCGCAAGCTGAATAAGTGTTGCGATGATTGGAGAAAGAATGATAAAGACAATACCAACAATTGCGAGAACGTTACTACTGCGACTATCGTCATCGCTACTTCTCACTCCTCCGAACCAAAGACTACGAGTAAACATATCTGCAAGGATCGAAATAAAACCAACCAGTACTGCAACCATACTTTGGAGCAATATGTCGCGATTGCCGATATGCGAGAGTTCATGGGCTATCACCCCTTCGAGTTCACTGCGATCGAGCATTTGTAGCAATCCCTGTGTCACTGCAACACTTGCGTGTTTTGCATTACGCCCTGTCGCAAATGCGTTAGGAGCGCTATCTGGGATGATCCACACCTTGGGCTTTGGAAGGCCGGCAGTGATGGAGAGGTTTTCAACGATGTTATGTAGCTCTCGGTATTGATCTTCTCGAGCAGGGATCGCACGCGCCATAGAAAGTGCGATTTTGTCTGAATACCAATAACTCACAATGTTCATCACTATTGAAAAAATAATGGCAATAGTTAGAATTGCCGGATTGTTATATTGCACGGCTAGGAAATATCCAATCCCAAGTACCAGCACCAAAAACGCTCCGACAAGGATCCATGTCTTCGTAACATTTTCAGATTTGTGGGTGTAGATAGTTGCCATGTATTAATTCATTGCATTGAGTACTGATTGAGGAGAAGGGATTTTTTGAAGTTTGAAAAACTGCTGTCGATCTCTGATCCACCAGCCGATATAGCCTGCGATCAGCACGAGAATGATGCACCAGAGAACGCGGATTTTCTTGTGGGGTTTTATAACCTGCGGAGCGCTCGTATCAGCTTTCTTTCCTTCTACTACTTTGAACGCCTCATCCAGATCGCCCGCACTCCAGCCACCACCGAGGAACAATTCTTTTTCAATATCAACACGAGTTCTCCCTGCATCGAGGGATTTCTTTATATAGGTAATAACCTCTTTGGTGACCATAGTAGGATTATATACTATTTGGGAAACTACCAGCTTCCGCCGCCTCCACCTCCTCCACCGCCACCAGAAGACCCTCCACCACCTGAACCACCGCTTGTACCAAGAGAACTATATATTGCGGAAGAAAAGGTATTTCTGAGATCACTCGTGAACGCAACAGCTGCAAACGAACCTGTATCAGCGTGATACCAGACTGGTGGAGTTGTGAGGCTCGATTCAAATACACGTGCCCATTTTTTCTCGAGCCCAAACATAATTGCATAAGGCAAAAGATGTTCAAACAAAGCCGGGTTCCTTTCTGGAGCATTATGAAATGCAATACGATCTTTTTCTGCAACTTGTATGTATTCTTTTAGTCCGAGCAAATGTTCACGCACGATCGCACCTTTCTTGGTCTTTGCTGGCATAATCATTCCAAAGAAATATACGATACCGATCGAAACAACTACTGCTATGACAAATAACAAGATAGTGAGATCTTCTGCATTGGAAAATAGCAATGAAGCAACACTTTCAAGTATATTGGTAAATGTAACTAAAAATGAAATAACGACAAAAGCGGCAATCAATCCTATATACTTCTTTGTCGCCCATTTTTTTGGAAGAAAATCTTTCGTATAATATTCTTTTTCAACAACACTTGTGCGTATCATGTCTTGAAGACGTGTAACCAAACCTATAATTACAGGATTTTCTGAAAGGCTGATCTCGCTCCCAATAGTCAAAGATTCCACAGAGGGAGTTTTATAATTGGTCGCCAGTTTTTTGAGATCTGCAAGTGTTATGTTCTGCGTATCAAACTTGTGGCGAGGCATAAAAAGATTGGTCAAGATATATGTATCTGCTGCAGAAACCTCGACATCAGGAATTTTGTCGAGACGAAGAGTGTACTCAACCTTTGTTGATAAAAACTTCTTTTCTTCAGTACGAGTGATCGAAATATATCCCTTTGTTGCCAGATACAATATTTCGGCAACAATATCTCTCGCTACGATTTCCTGATTGAGAATCATCGATGCTTCAAGTGGTGTGAGAGCGTCAGCAACATCGTACTCCGGAACAATCATACCTTTTCCTTTTGCATCGCGACCAATACGATACCAGCGTTGAAACATGTACAAAAATACAAGAATTGGAATAAGAAGCGGCCAAAATGTAAAGAAAAAACCTGTCAGCTTTTCTTTAGCCGAAGGCTTATATATAGTGACTGTTCCTTTTGGAAATCCAACCGCAATGGTTAATCCTTCTCCGGCTTGAAGATTTGATGCATTAAATGTTTGATCTACCGCACAGGGTGTTGTGCTGCCCTGCTGTCCTACATAACAAGCTTGTTGTAATGGTTTTGTTGCATCGGGCAAGATAACTGATGCGCTTGCCTGTTGTATAGAAAACGGCCATTTGTTACCAGTAGCATCCCAATAGATCTCATCATATGCATCTAGATACGAGATTGCGCTGATCGCTGTATATCGAATTATGTATGTTTTTTCCCCAACAAAAGTAGCATTCGGATCTCCAATCTTGAGTCTAATATCTCCGTTATTTGTTTGCTGCTGCCATTGATATTGAACACCCGCCGCATCAGTGACTGAAATATCTTTGATTAAGAGTTTCTTACCTTGTGCTGAAATTGGCGTGATATCACGATAGATACCGTGTTTCAAGACACTCTCGGAATCATAGGTAATAGTTTCTATTACCGATACACTACTGTCCTTGTTAACTGTAATCTGGGAATTAAATTTTTTAATGATTTCGGCGTGTACTAATCCAGAAAAAATAAAAAACAACCCAAAAGAAATTGATAAAATCTTGAGAGTTGCTTTCATGTTTTTGATTTCTATTAAAACTTCACTTCAACTGGTTGACTTTCTACCCCGTTGTCGTCGATATCAAAGAAGTCTGACTTTTTGAAACCGAACATGTTCGCAATGATGTTTGAAGGAAAGACCTGAAGTCGAGTGTTGTAGTCACGAACATTGCCGTTGTAGAACCGGCGGGCTGCCTGAATCTTGTTCTCAGTATCAGAAAGTTCTGTCTGGAGCGCGAGGAAGTTGGTGTTCGCCTTGAGATCTGGATAGGCTTCAGATACCGCAAAGAGCGACTTGAGCGCGCCTGAGAGCATGTTCTCCGCCTGCGCATGCGCCGCTGGAGTACCGGCATTCATTGCCATAGTGCGAGCTTCGGTTACCTTTTCGAGCGTTCCGGACTCGTGGGTCGCATACCCCTTCACCGTATTTACGAGATTTGGAATAAGGTCATAGCGGCGCTTGAGCTGGACTTCGATATCTGCCCATGCCTCCTGTACCCGATTGCGAACCGTCACAAAGCCGTTATATGCGAACACGAACCACGCGATAATAATGCCAAGAATAATCAATACAATAGTCATACCTTTAGTATACCTCCCTGTGCATCTTTGACAATACCTAAAAATGGTGTAATATATTTGACAAACTAATCAACATGAAAGCTATTGTAAAAAAATATGGTTTTGATATAAAAATCATCATCGGAATTATATTATTCATATGGATGATGGTTTGTACAAAAAAGGCATCTGCTACACCGGCGGAGCTTTTTTATTCTTGAGAAGTCGTAAAGACTGGGGCAATGTCTTCTGCGAAGACTCCAATACGTCCAACGAAAAGAAATGATGTGAGGATGATCGCAACAAGTACTCCACCTGCCATATGCTTCAAGTGATGCTTTTCATATTCACGCATCGCAAGTCCTGCGAGCGCGAGTACAAGCGCGATGATGATGACCTGCATGATCACTGCGATATAGGTGTCGGCATTGAGAATGATCTTCTCATACCATGGAAGTACTGGAGCCGGAGTCGCCGCTACTGTTGGCGCAGGTTCGATAGTAGGATCTGTATTTTGTACCTCGGCATACGCAGGAGTAGATTGGATCACTACGAGTGAGCTATTGTCTGTAGCGCTTGCACCTGCAACTTCTGGTGTCTGCGAAGCTGGAGTCGGTACTAGAGGTACCGTAGCTGTTTTCTCTGGAGCTAGCGCTGTTTTTTGTACTACTGCCGGAGCACCGAAGAGTTCGACGACGTAGGTTGTCTTTTTGCCATTATAAAACCCTTCTTGGGTGGCAATACCGATCTCAGTGAAGTTGGGACTGAGCACATTTGCGCGATGTGTTGGAGAGTTGAGCCATGCCTGCTCTACGTCACCAGACTCATCAAAGTTGATTGCGAGGTTCTCACCGGCATAGGTAAATACGTATTTCACCTGTGCAAACCAATGCCATGGCGTCAGACCTGTCGGACTCGTATGTGCAAAATAACTGTTGGAAACCATATCATTTGCCTTGAGCTTTGCAGCTGCAGTGAGGGTTGGATTTACATTCAGTGGTGGGAGTTCTTGGGTTGCGCGATCTTTGTTGGTGAGCTCAATGAGTGTCGCAGGATATACATCTGCAAGCGTATTGAGATAGCCCGTCACATGCAGTACTTGTGAACAGAGGAATAGTCCAACACCAACTCCAAGCATTGCAAAGAGTGCTCGCCCTTTGAGGAGTTGCGGTACAAATCCGTTATGTTCCGTTGGAACGATATGGTTGATGATGTGATGCGCAATCCGTTTGTGATACATGCGATTATTGTACTACAGTATCCTTAAATGTAAAGAAACCACCCATATCTGGGTGGTTTCTTTTAGTATCTAGTGTGTAAGGGATGGGATTGCGAGATTGAGCTGAGGGCATTTGATCATATTGATCCAGCGCTTAGTTGTCTTGTAGACATATCCAGTGCCACTATCATCGATCCCTCCTGGTGTTGTCTTCCATGGGGTGAGCACCTGCCCCATCTCTTTGACCTGAAACGCCTTGAGTACATCAAAGGTTTCTTTGGTATATACCCCCGTTGGTAGAAGACGTGAACCCATGTATTGGTTGAGAAATACCTGCAGGCGAATCACGTCACCAATATCGTTCTTTTTCCCAAGGCGGATATAGCTGTGAATGTATTCACTGCACATACTCTCGCCGAGCACCTGGCCTTCGTTATCAGCTGCTGTTGCCGAAGCTCCGAGAACGCTACCGTTTGATCCACCCGTACCACTGGAGCCTCCACCGACTCGTGAGCCGCTCGTTCCACCACCACCTGAAGTCGTAGTCTTGGTACAGACAGTGCCGTCAGCACGATAGCCTGCTGGAACTTCCGCTTGAACTCCTTCAATATTGGTACACATATCGAGTTGTACTGGAGGAAGGTCATCGCAATTTTCATTCACAACGATAATATACGCGTCTTGGGTAATATCAGTAACACTACCGTCAGCAGTGATCGGCGCTGCTTCTGCTGCGGCAAGGGATCCGATACCTTTTTTATATCCGACGAGACGGTACTGGTGTGCACTACACTGTGCGCGCGGAGGAAGCACGTAGCCTGTAGTGGTCGTCTCTTCTGCAGCATACTGCGCATGCGGTTTCATTTTCGCAGTGATACTTGCATATTTCAGTGGCGCACCACCGTTGTAGATACCGAGTGTATAGTACCCCTCCTTTTGAGACTGTCCTGGTTCTGTCCAGACTGAATGCATTGGGAACGGAGTAATGGTTGCATCATTTGGAATCTGCGCGGTACCATTTGGTGTCTGGAGGTATTTATACACATGCACCTGTACCGTACTAGGGTTTTGTTCAACTGCACACGTTGTGTTGTGTACGATCAAGTACCGATCGCCGTTGATGGTTATCTCCGGTGCTGTTTCAGTTTTTGGAGCTGCAACCGCTTCATCATATGTTGCGCCAGTTGAGTAGCCACTGATCGCATACGGTTTCTCACCGGTACAGCTTGCACCAACCAGTGGAGTTGCGAGATTTTCAGTGATCGTGAACTTGGAGCCATTCTTGTGCGCAAATGTTGTTGCTTCATACTCACCATCTCCTGCTACCCATCCAGTTGATTTGAGCATGAAGTCTCCATCTGGATGATTGATAAGCATTGGGAACATAACGTTGTTGACACTTGCCTTGGTTGCGCGAGCGCCATCAACAAACTTGATCACATGGATCTTGCCAGTTGCAGTATCTTCGGAATTCGTACATGCACTCCCCTCAATGTGTAACCGGTAAATAGTGCCGGCAGGATTTGCTTCAGGGTCCGAACTTCCTGCGAAATTGGTCACTACAACTTTTATCGTGTTACTACCCGCAACGAGCTTTGATGCGACATCGTACGCAGTAGTTGCTTCATAGTTGTGTTCTTCGGCACTCTTGTCAACGATGAGCTGTCCGTTGACGTAGAGTGTGTAGCCATTATCAGCTGCAATATCGATGGTTGCAGTCGCGGGAACACTCGTAAGTGTAAATTGTTTGATAAATGTTTTGGTTTCAGTGGTTGTTGGTGCAGCGACTTTTGCTGAAGACCAGATCCACTTTGCAAACGGTGCACTTGTCATCCAGCTCGGATGTGCCCAGTTACTGTGCACAAAGGTAGCAACGGCAGGAGTACTCGTCTCTTCGACAAGACTGCTTTCGTCAGAAATAACATCGCACTGCTTTGATTGTTCTACCTGCTTTTGTGGAACATTCCACGCAACACAGTAATAGTGCTTTCCGGGTACTATCGGAGCCATGTATGGCTCGTTGCCGATACCTTCGAAGTTGTCATAGTTGTAGATATCATCTCCACAATAAAACTCAGCGGTTACCGTGTCTTCGTTATGTGACGCTTGTGCAGTAAACGGAATATATCCTTCTTGTTGAACTTCTGCGACATACACTTTCCCACTTCCAGTAACAGGAACTGTGATAGTTGTCGTACCGTCTTCGCCCGTTGGTGTACCAAAGCTCTGATAGTCAGGCATCATACCGAGGTGTACATCACCATCATCAGGATATCCACTATTTCCATCTCCGTACTGGAAATCCCATCCCGAAGCGAGGTGGCAGTTTGGGTGAGCGGCAATGAAATCAGCTGCCGTCGTTGCAGTGATCTCGCTTGGCGCGCCATTTTCTCCTACACCCCAGTTCGGAAGATCAGTCTCACTGTCACAGATAATCTTGGTTGCAGTGATCGTAATAGTCTTTGGAGATGGAATGCTCGTCGTTCTCCAAGTCAGTATATCTCCGACATTGTCAGTTGCATCTCCAGTCATGTTGCCATCGGCATCGCGCGTACCGGTGAGGTGCATGGTGTAGTCAAGGCCGTTGTAGACAATATCGATTGTGACTGATGGATCCGCAACGATCCCTGTCATGGTCCATGTCGCAGTAGTACCACTCGTACTTGCACCCGTGCCACTGAAGTCTCCTGTAGTCGAATCCTCGGTGAGGATCGTCATGGCGTGGGTAATAACCGTACCCGCACACCCCTCATATCCTGAGACACAGGTAAACTCAATACCATACTCTCCAGTCATATCAGGAACAGCTATTGCTTTTGCAGCTGGGATCGGCGCGAGAAGTTGTCCCACAAGCGCAACAATAGTGAAGAAACTTGTAAACTTGCGCATCATGCTTTTTTTACGAAAAAATGAAGTAATCATAGTACTACTCTACTAAACAAAATGATAATGGAGGCGTGTGTGAACACACCTTCTTCGTACTAACAAAGAATACCGCGTATCGATAAACTGTCAATAGGGTCAAGACAGCTGTGGCGAATCACTAGTTCTTCTTTTGAGACTGGGCAAACACAACAAGGAGTGGGCTTGCGAGGAAGATTGAAGAGTATGTTCCAAAGAACATACCGATCGCAAGCACCGTCGCAAACAGCCGAGTACTTACTGGACCAACAATGGCGAGAGTTATCACCATGACGAGCACCATGAGTGAGGTGTTGATAGAGCGGACAAACGTCTCACCAAGTGACTCTCCGACAAGCTGCGGAAATGGCATGGCACCCTTACTAGTACTGAGGTGTTCTCGGATACGATCAAACACGACAATGGTATCTGCGATAGAAAGCGCAAGAGTTGTGAGTAGTGCAACCACAAAGAGCGTATCGAGTTCCGCGCCATAAAAGTGTCCGAGAAGCGCAAATGCACCAAGCGGGATCGCGATATCATGCACAAGCGCGATGATGACGGCAAGACCGTATTTCCATGAAGAAACCGGACGAGATACCTTACGGAATGCATATGCTACAAACAAAATAATGGCGGTGAGTACCAGTATGATGGACAATATCGCCTTGTGCTTGAGCTCTGCGCCGACTGATGGACCGATCGTTGTGAAGCTAGTCACAGTAACCGGCACACTACTAGAAGTCTGACTGAGCACCTTCACCACGATATCCTTTTGTGTATCAGTAATAGTGGTAGTCTTGAGGAGTATGCCAGTCTCACCAGTTGGCTGAACGAGTACATCTCCAAGCCCTGCTGACTCAAGTGTAGCCTTGATACCTGCAGCCTCTGGACGAGCACCGCTATAGCTGAGCTGGAGCTGTGAACCCCCTTTGAAATCAATCCCGAGCGGCAATCCAAAGATCGCAACTGCTGCGATAGACGCTATGACAAAGAAGACTGAGAGTCCGATAAAGAATTTTTTGTATTTGATGACAAACATAACGTATGTATTCTATTTACTATTTATACCGCTACTGAATAAAAATCGTCCAACCCTAGAACCTTCGAAAGAAGGAAGTGCTCGAAGGAATAGCTTCGTAATACCGATTGCCGAAAGTAGTGCGACAAACACCCCGAGTCCGAACGTGAGTGCAAATCCTTTGATCAACGAAGTACCGAACCAGAACAAGATGATCGCAATGATGATACTTGCAGTGTTTGCATCGCGGATCGAAAGCCATGCCCGATCAAATCCATCAAGAAGTGCGTCCCCCGTCGCCTTGCCTCGGGCTCGTTCCTCTCGGAACCGTTCAAAAATCAGGATATTGGCGTCGACTGCCATACCGATGGAGATAATAAATCCTGCGATTCCTGCTGCAGTGATAGTCACTGGAATGAATTTGTATAGGAGAAGTGTAATGATGACATAGAGTGAGAGTGCGAGGACTGCAACAACACCCGGAAGTCGGTACCAAAGTATGAGGAATATTGCGATGAGTATAAATCCAATGAGTGCAGCACGCACTCCCGCATGAATTGCTTCTGCTCCGAGTGTTGCACCGACGGTCTGCGTAGAAATGAGAGAAATCGGCACCGGAAGCGCTCCAGAGTTGAGTCGGCCGACGAGCTGCTTTGCCTCGGTTGGACTGAAGTCTCCGGTGATCTGTGCGGTACCACCTGAGATCCCCTCTCGTACAACTGGCGCCGAAATGATCGATCCATCGAGATAGATCGCGATGACCTTGCCGATATTTTCTGTCGTGATTTTTTCAAAAAGCTTTGCGCCTTCATCATTGAACTGAATTGATACTTCAGGCTTGCCAGTAGTTGGCTCAAAGATGAGCTGCGCATGCTTGAGGTATTTCCCATCCAGACCGGTCGGTACGAACTGTGTATCTTGATTGAGATTGAGTACTCCATTTGCATCAACTGCGCCACTAGTAAGCTTTTCGTCTGATTGAATTTTGAATTCTAGAAGCGGTGTTTCTCCGATCGTTTTGATTGCCTGGTTAATATCAGTGACACCAGGGAGCTCGATTGCGAGGCGATTTTCTTTTGCACCTCCGAGTGTACTGGTCTGCACTTGAACAATATTTTCTGCGACACCGTTTGGGTTGATACGGCGCTCGATCACATCGCGAAGCGCGTCCATCGAATCAGAAACTTCAGCTGCTGGAAGCTGACGTACATCAGCCTTGTAGAGCAAATAGCTGCCTCCTGAGAGATCAAGTCCGAGTCGGAACGGATGACGAGCCACGATATCGTGGTGCTCCCCAGTTACCGATCGAAAGAGTAGTACTCCGAGTCCAGTTCCAATAATAAGCACAAGTACGGCGATAATTCTTCGTGTCAGCATATGTAGGCGCTATTGTATGCCTTTTTTAGCCTCTGGGCAATAGAGTGCATACTAGGATTATTGCGTGCGGACCTTGTCAAAAAAGTGGTGCATGGTCCATGGGATCGCGTACCCGAGAACAATACCGCCGAGAACATCGATCGGATAATGAACGCCAATATAGATTCGCGAAACACCCACAAGAAGTGCAAGAAGAATGAGAAGTATACCGAGCCGTCGATGATGCACCATCACCGTCACTGCGACTGCAAACACGAGCGCGGTATGCATCGAAGGGAATGAATATCCTCCTTGATCAGGAACGAGAAGAATACTCTGCGGGAGTGTCATAAATGGACGAGGGTACGCGACGAGTACCTTGATACACGATCCGATGAACCATGTTGCAGCAAGTGATACTGCAAATTCAATCGACTGGATCATACGCTCAACAGTACTTGAGAGTATGTGCGACGAGTGGTGATACCACCAGAACATGTACCCCGCTACCAAAAGCACCATACTGTACGGTATATAGTTGGTTACAAAGAGCATGAGGGTATCAAGCTCTGGATAGTAACCAGCTCCTCCGTTCAAAAAATAAAATACTGTGAGATTGAGACTATGCATATCCAAAAAACTCATTGTGCATATCGTCAGGATGGCTTGCGCGCTCATATCGGGCCATTGAGAGGATGATGCCAAGGCCAATACACTCACCCAAGAGATGCGATCCGCCATAACTCATAAATGGGAGCGGAATACCCGTCACCGGCATGATACCCATGTTCATACCAATATTGACGACGACGTGACTGAAGATACAGATCGCATATCCTGCGCAAAATAGTGTTTCGAAATTTGAAGCACCTCGCCGGGCGTGCACGATAATGCGCCAAATAAATACACAGAAACTCCCGATGATAATCAGCGCGCCAAAGAATCCCCATTCCTCAGCAAATGCCGCAAAGATAAAGTCAGTTTGATACTCCGGAAGATAGTTGAGGCGAGACTGCGTCCCATATCCAAATCCCTTGCCCAAGACACCACCGGATCCAACGGCAATCACTGACTGATACGCATTGTATCCGCTGCCACGTATATCAG
The DNA here is from genome assembly GCA_964387755.1 of uncultured Candidatus Saccharibacteria bacterium. Classification (GTDB taxonomy): domain Bacteria; phylum Patescibacteriota; class Minisyncoccia; order Phycocordibacterales; family UBA9973; genus UBA4124. The sequence goes on from CAYLWR010000007.1 coordinate 11,245, forward strand.
CGGTCGGATTGAGGAAGGTTTCGATGCGCGCCTTTTGATATGGTTTAAAAAGTCCAAACCATGCCACAAGGAATGCAACGAGTGCGATTCCTCCGACAAGGAGGATGTGTCGCTTCCTGATGCCCGCAATGAGCGCCATGCCGAGCCAGATCGCCGCGAGTACCATCGCAGAGCCGAAGTCTGGCTGGAGCAGTATGAGTCCGACCGGAACAAGTACATACAGCACCGATACGAGCAAATGCTTGATACGGGCGATCTCAACATGCCTGCGAGAGAGATATTTCGCAAGCACGATGATGACGAGAAGCTTGACGATGTCAGTCGGCTGAAAGGAGAAGCTCCCAAAGCTAAACCAACTCTGCGAACCTTTCACCGTCTTCCCTACAAGCAGCACAAGTACGAGGAGTGCAAGCGAACACAAGTATGAGAGTACAACATACCGAGAGTCGCGAAAAAATCGCATATCGCTCTGCGAGATGATGAATGCGAGACAGAGCCCGATCCCAAGCCAGAGGAGCTGATGATTAAAAAATACCTTCGTCCCACCAAAGGACGTCATTGTCGCAATACTGCCGAGCATGATCGGTACGATCGATGCGATCATGATCCAGTCGATTCCTTTTGTAGTCGTACGAAGTGCTCGGATCATAGGAGTGTCGCAGCAAAGGGGTTAAACCGAGGCACGATCTCAATACGGCCGACACCTGCTGGCATCGCAAATGGCCACGTAAATACTACCGTCGTAGTACCCTGTGCATCGAGCATGTCGAGTTTTGATTCTGAAACAGTCATCGCATTATCATCTTTGTCATAGAGGATCGCCACCACATCAAGATCACGGAATCTATACCGAGACGTATTCTCGATCGTTGCGGTCAGTCGCGTGCTATCAGCGAGCGGTTCAAGTAGCGTGCGATCAGTCTTGATCACGACTTGTGAGAAATCAACTGGGATCTTTTCCCATGGGAGTGGCGGGAGTATCGTGAATCGCACCAGTGCCGGCGTCACATTTCCTGTTTGGATCAGCGTCTCGACGATCGCCGTGCGTCCCATCGGTCCGAGGAATGTTGAGCCGTTGCGCTCTCCGATGAGCGTATTTTTGTCATCGTAGATTTTGAAGTTGTATCTGATCTGCCGTGCTGCCGCAGTCGGATAACTATGCTCGATATAGGCAACAGCATGCACAATACCCGGTCTGATCATGAATGCCCGCTGCCAGCGAACCTTGGGTTCGGCGAGCTCGTTTTGACAGTAGAAGGTACATGGTCCTCCGCAGTCGACTCCGACTTCGCCTTGGTTTTGTTTACTGTCATAGCAGGTAGGCGCGACCTTGGTTGCTTGACGGACGACGAGTGACAACGCCGCTGCGAGCACGAGTAGTACTCCCATCATATACGCCAACCTCCTTCGCTGCGCCCAGTTCATGGAAGTAGTATAGCAAAAAACCACCCTTACGGATGATTTTTTCTGTTTAAGTTAGTTATTTATCAACTGATAATCAGTTTTGTACTGTGTCAAATCAAGAAGCGAATTTTGTATTGTTAATGCAGCGTTGGTAAATGATTTGAGCTGCTTAAGATGAACCCGATAACTACTATTTGGTATTGATGGAGATAATAGAGTCACCGTCAATGTGAAGTGCTTCGTGGTGCCAGCATCTAATCGAAATGCATTGCCTTCGATGAGTGCGTCTGATGATGTTAGTGTCCATGCGGCACTAGAAACAACATCATCTACTAATGGTGCAAATGAATTATTAAACACAAAGCTCACTGAGCGACTTGCAGTAGTAGTACTCCCATACTGAGCGGCTTGACCAAGGTATACAGTGTTATTACATGCAGTAATATTGAGAGGAATACTGTAGGTAGCCGAAGTAATATCACCATTTGAACCAGTCGTATGAGAATACGATGGAGTGTCCATGGTAGTTGCTGGACATGACCCACTTGACCCAGTACATGGTTGCCCTGTCGTGACGCTATACCCAGTTGTTGAAGAACATCCTATTGGAAGACCTGGCGTAGAAACAATAGTTGTAAAATAGCAACTTTGTCCATTTGTAGGACTATATCCATTTGCAGAAGTACATCCAGGCACCCATGTGATAGGTGTCGTGCATGGGATACCAGTCGTTGCACTGTAACCAAAATCTGAAACACAACCACCAGGAAGATTAGGAACTGAAATCGTAAATGTGCTATCAGACTGATCGAATGCACCAGTTGGTAGACCGCCATTTGCATATATCACTACTGAGTATACTTTTCCTCCTAAATGATTGAATGAAAGTTGTCCCATAACAGAAGGAATCGTGAAGGAGTAACTCTGAGTTGCATTTGTAGTATTCACAACCATGAATTCTCCTGCCGTAATTTGTGAACTAAATCTTGAATCACGAATACCAATTTGTATTGGCGCATTAGAAGAAATACCAACTGCTGTCCATTGAATGGTTACTGTTTGACCAACTTGATACACTTCCCCACCGTTAGGTGAAAGAATAGTTACTGAAGGAGTTTGTGTACCATTTACAGTTACGTTCACTGACTTCATGATCGCTCCATTTACACACGGCTGACCAGTAGTAGAACTGTATCCAGTGAATGAGCTGCATCCATTTGGGAATGTTCCAGCATACACCGTATAGGTCGTTGTCTGTGTAGGACTCACGACAGCAGTACCGTTCCGAGGAACGCTCGACCCGTTGAATACAATATTGTTACAGCCCTGTGTTGCCCATTTGAGGGTTGATGAACCACCGACGTTTATAGTGCTTGGGGTAGCGGTAAAGAAGTTGATGCTGCAACTCGTTACCGGGGTTGATTGGATCATAAAGGGAGCATCGCTTTCATCGCTTGTCGACAATGCCGAGTTGTTGAGGCCTGCAGAAGGCACTCCAACAATTACTTTGTAATATCCGTTGGGCAAGTTTGCTGTTGAGAATGATTCTACGCCATCGTTGGGCGTGCCGTTGGGTGCCAAGAACCCGAAGGCGATAGGACCATTGATACTGTAGATATTTACTTCCAAAAGTGTGCTTGCCGGAATATTTGCACTATTCCATCGTACGACGAGTGGCGTGCCAGGTTGCCATATCTCGCCTCCGTTTGGTGATACGAGAGTTATTGATTGGTTTTGCGGAGTTACTGTTGCTGCGGTATTACTGGTCACATATGAACATGGTTGCCCCGTCGTAGTACTATATACAGTTCCTAAACAACCAGGATTATTTGAACCGTATAATGTAAAGTTTGTGTTTGCTGTCAATGATCCGCTAGATATAGTTCCACTAGGTCCCAAATTTTGTCCTGTATATGGGTATATACCTAGAATAGTTATATTTGCACAATTTGTATTCCAATAAAGAGTTGTTGGCGTATTCCATACAACAACTGAAGGGCTTGCAGTAAAGGAATTAATTGTACAGGTACCAGTGACTATGGGTGGTTGAATAGTAAACATTCCATTACTAAACGAGTCTTGCCAAAGTGTTGTTACAGGATCGTAAATACTCATATGTATTCCATAATTTGTTGCCGCGGGTACACTGCTTGGAATCGTAAGTGTTTCAGTACCATCATTTGCGAGATTAGAAACACTCATTAGAAAGGTATTTGTATGAGTTGTGTCTGGACTTACTGTGACGAGATCAATTGCAAGTGTTGAATTTGATCCGTATCCTGTTGAATTCCAATTTATCGTTATCTGCTGACCTGTCTGATATATTTCTCCACCAATCGGAGTAGTTACCGTGAGTGAGCGTGTTGGTGTATCAGAAGGAGAAGTTGTACTTGTTGTTGATATTGTCGCACATTTCACTGTCGCAGACGGAACGCATCCAGTACTAGTTGTTTTTGATATTGTTTCGCCAAGTACCACTCCGCAGAGCTTGCCTGTGGTTATGCTGTACTTGGTCGCTGCTGTACATCCTGGAGCATACGAAACAGTTGCCGCAGAGACACTAGAAGTGGTGACTAAAAATCCAAAAACAAGGACGAGGGCTGATACTATACCAGTAAATTTTTTCATGAAATGGTGTGCAAGGCTTATAAATAATAGAGTAATTGCCTCATCACAAGAATACTATGATTTTGATTTTAGTCAATTTCGCACACAAAAAACCACCCTTGCGGGCGGAATTTTGTTTATCTTACTTCGTCAATTACCGCTTGAACTTTATCTTTTACTTCTTGTAGATTTTTTTCAAATTCTGAAGCAGTATTTTCTTTTATAGGATCAATAGAATATAAGCCTTTTGATTCGTTATATATGGCTGTTTCTGAATCTGATTCATTATCTTTCATTAGAGAGCAATTATCTTCCCCGTTTGATCCGTAATTAAAATGATCGGGTCCGCTTTTGAAGGAAAAAGTTTTCACATCACCAGTTCCTATTGAAATATCTTTGTAGTCATACACACGGTGATTTCCCATATCTGGCTTAAATCCGTAAACAGAAAAATCAACTTCTTTTGCGGAACTATCTTTCAAGACATGTTCCCCTAGTATATTCAAAAGGCTGTCAATGGAATGGTGAAGTTTATTGATATTTTCAACTCCTCCAGCAGAAAGTTCAACTTTCTTTGCATTACCTAGTATAGTAGACATCTGCTCCGTTGTGTTTTGTGCAAATGTTTCCTGGGCAACAAACATAGTGCCTGCGAGGATTGCAATATTCTGAAGCTTTTTTAATTTTTGCTTTAGACTTTCTAGTAAACCATTATTCTCCTCTGAGTTCATTTTTTCCATCATATTCATATACCGAGATGATACATTTTCTGCGTTGTTTTAGCAATGCAAAAAACCACTCATTCCGAGCGGGTTTTTTAAATTCTTAAGTTTGATTCTTCTTATGGCTGCCACCAAGGATACAGAGTCCACTCCCAGATAATACATGTCCCCGGGCCAGCCTCTGTAACGATCTGATTATTTGCAGGCACATATGAATTACCGCAAGTATCACCGCCTGAGGTTGTAAATGTACTACTGATAGCCCAGTAACCAAAAACTGCTCCTATATTCGGAAATTTTCCTGTTTCTTGAGCCTTTTGAAGATTTGCCTTAAAAGACGTAGGGTCTTTTGCAATTGACTGGAGTTTGGCAGTAATAGTCGGGATTTGAGTAATAAACATATCCAGAGCAACAGCATCATCTGATACTTTTGTCATTGTCGTTTGTGTAGAAGTTTTGGTACCCAACGGCGTCACCGCGGCAGCCTGTGTGTCAGCCCCTGAGTGTTGTTTAGATATCAATATTACCCCACCTATGATAACAATTGCGAGCAGTACCCATGTGATATATTTCATATTCAACAATAGTACCCCCCCCCACGAACATTGTCAAACAAAAAAGCACCTCTTTCGAGGTGATCTTTTGTTTATACTCAAACGCACGGTTCTGGTACTTTATATAATCTTTAGTCCTATGTAATAGAATTGCTCTCTATGGAAGATACCGAATCCGATAAACTACAGCTTCATGAAATAGTAGAAAAAGCCCGGACTGTATATACTCAAAGATCAGAACTATATTGTCCTTACTTCGGATACAAGATAGCGCTCACTTCCGATGGATTTAATCACCTTCAACATAAACCAAATAGACAACCTCGGGACGTGACGGCTCAGATACGAAAACTGACGCTCTTGAAAAGAGCTTTGGAGGTTATTCAAAAAACAGGAACACTGCAAGAATACAGAGAACAAATAGAAAAAGTTGGCAAAAAAGGAAAGAGTGGATTCTTCAAAACTAAAAAAGTGCGGTACTGGGGCTTCCATGCAATATCGGAAAACAAACAGCGAAAAATCAAAGTGATCGTTCGGCAGGTTGGCGATGGTAAGATTATGTTTTGGAGTGTTATGCCCTATGATCAAAAAATGTACTCTGCCGATATTGGAGATGTCTAGAAAAGAAAAAACCTCTCAATCATTGAGAGGTTTTTTCTTGTACCTGCCTTCAGCTTTGGAAATACCTTAGCCGAGAAGGGGCTTGCGCCCACAGGCACAGCTGCATAGTACCATACTATGGTTCATGGGGCAATCCATACAAAAAACCACCCTTACGGGTGGAATTTTGTTGTGTGTTTGATAAATCAAGCGCACAGTCCTGGCAGCTACCTACTTTCCCCACAAGGAGTATCATCGGTTCTACAGGGCTTAACTTCTCTGTTCGGAATGGGAAGAGGTGTGACCCCTGCGACAAACCACCAAGACAGTGCGCTCGAATTATGTTCATTGTGTGCTTTATAGAAGAAGCAAAGAAAGAAGTGCTTCTTCCTTGCGCAGGACCAAAAGGATTCGAACCTTCACGCCTTTTTGCGGCATCAAATTTTAAGTCTGACGTGTCTACCAATTTCACCATGGCCCCGAAAAGAACTATTTTGAATTTCTTCTATGAAGCACACAATGCTTCTTTTTCTTATTTATGATTTCCAGATTTCCTAATAGGAGTCGGGCAATTAGTACACCTTAGCTCAACGCATTGCTGCGCTTCCACTTAGTGCCTATCAACGTGATCATCTCTCACGACCCTCAACGATACCTCATCTTAGAACTGGCTTCCCTCTTAGATGCTTTCAGAGGTTATCCATTCCGAACATAGCTACCGGGCGGTCCAGTTGGCACTAGAGCCCGTACACCAGAGGTTCGTTCACTCCGGTCCTCTCGTACTAGGAGCGAATTTCTTCAAGTATCAACGCCTGCAGTAGATAGGAGACCAACCTGTCTTACGCTTCTTTTCATTTGTTACCAAATGGAATGGACTATATCTTAACCCGTTAGATAGTGCTTGCGCAGCATCTAATGGGTCCTCAACGTAGTTGTAGTCTCTACGGGTGATTTTATGAAATTCACAAAACCTTCCCTCGGAATTGCCCCATGAGATAGTGCGTGCGCAGCATCTCACGGGGTTTTCCCGATATTAGTTGAGCATACTTCATATGTCGCCACATGAAGCCGCCGTAACTGATTGGTTTCTTTTAGTACTATCTTTCTCTCATGTGCTCTTTGCAGAAGAACACACGAGCTTTAACCTTATTAGACGAAAAGACTAAAACATATTTTATATGTGAATGTTTTTATAAAAAATCATTCAAAAAATTTCCTCAAGGATTCAGACGGTGAGTCAGTCAAAAGTTACTTTGACTCATCAGTATCACGCAGGTCGTAGTCGTAACCACTTTCCCGTACACTACAATGATAAAACTTTTCACTTCCTCACGGTCTGAACCCAGCTCGCGTACCTTTTTAATTGGCGAACAGCCAAACCTTTGGGACCTTCTCCAGCCCCAGGATAAGGTGAGCCGACATCGAGGTGCCGAACTCCGCCGTCGCTATGGACGCTTAGGCGGAACTAGCCTGTTATCCCTAGAGTAGCTTCTATCCGTTAATCTTCAACCGCATCTAATGCGAATTGTCGGTTCACTATGTTCTGCTTTCGCACCTGCTCGGGATGTCCCCCTTACAGTCAAGCAGGCTTATGCCATTGCACTATCGGCACGGTTTCCATTCGCGCCTAGCCTACCTTTGAACTCCTCCGTTACTTTTTGGGAGGATACCGCCCCAGTAAAACTACCCACCAGGCACTGTTCCAGCTCGTTTTTGCCGCGCTGGTTAGGACATGCCCACGTACAAAGAAGTATTTCACTGACGACTCCACGCGGCCCGAAAGCGGCGCTTCAAAGTCTCCTTCCTATGCTACGTAGTACTAGAACATGCCCAATACCAAGTTGTAGTAAAGCTTCTAGGGTCTTTTCGTCTAACTGCAGGTAACCGGCATCTTCACCGGTACTGTATTTTCACCGAGCAAATCCCCGAGACAGTTTCCCAGTCATTACACCATTCGTGCGCGTCGGAACTTACCCGACAAGGAATTTCGCTACCTTAGGACCGTTATAGTTACGGCCGACATTCACCAGGGCTTG
>CAYLWR010000008.1:0-14982 GCA_964387755.1 uncultured Candidatus Saccharibacteria bacterium
CGGTACCTCATATACTTACAACCCTGTGGGTAAAGAAGAAGTGAAGCTCGGCCGTGGTTACGATGCCTCACGAGTCTTTATGCGTGAAAATACGAAAGTCCGAGATTCTATTGAAAAAGACATCCGCAAGCGAATGAAAGAAGTCGTGATGGATAGTTCGGGAGAGTAAAATAAAGAGTGCCGATATTGGCACTCTTTTTAAAAAAATTGTCTTTTTCGATACGGACCAAAAAATCTTATTTGTGGTCTACTTCTCCGAATTATTAAACGCTGTAAATTGAAGTCTTTTAATTCGTCTTCAGTAATGACTGGTTTTTCTTTTTTAGATCCTATTTTTCGAAAAATTAATTTGCCATCAATAACTGAGTATGGGGCTTTTTTTGGCATACAATAGATTTGACTTGAGCGTACATTAGAATCGTATTTATTGCAAGAATACAGAGATAGACTTTCCCCTCTTTTTCGGCTACAATCTCGGTCTATGGCAATGCTTGAATACAACGAAATCAAAGAAAAGAAAATCATTGTGTGGGACGGCGCACCGCACGAAGTCATCACCTCTCACGTCTTCCGCAAACAGCAGCGCAAGCCGGTGAACGCGACCAAACTCAAGAACCTCCTCACAGGACGTGTTGCTGAGATCTCATTTGGGTCATCCGAAAAGGCAGAGGAAGCAGATATTTCTACCAAAACCGTCACCTACCTCTACCGCGCCAAAGGTGAAGTGTGGTTCACTGATCCCAATGACAAGAGCAAGCGATTCGCCCTCAAAGAGGACATCGTTGGTGACAAGATCAAATACGTAAAGGAAAACAACCCAGTGGAACTCACCGTATTTACTGACGACGAAGACGAAGAGACGATCGTTGGAGTGAAGATCCCAGTAAAAGTAGAGCTCGTTGTGACTGATGCTCCTCCATCCATCAAAGGTTCGACCGTGACTGGTGGCAACAAAGTTGCAACAGTCGAAGGTGGTGCAACAGTGAACGTTCCCCTCTTTATTGAAGTTGGCGAAAAGATTCGTATCAATACTGATACTGGTGAGTACGTCGAACGTGCTTAATTTTTGAATAAATTTAAAAACCCGTTTCCTAATCTTGGTTAAGAAACGGGTTTTTTTCGACTTGGTTAAAGAAAAACTGTATATAAGCAATAAACCGAGTGTTAGAACCAGAGTAAAGAATGGTATCCATCCCGGTATTGATGCTTTAAATTGTATTGCAACTAGTAAAGCAATAGTTATAAGCCCTGCTACCAGCATTCCTATACCACTTATAACACTGAGTGTTGAGAGGCGATCAAACCTCTTTCTTTCTTTTTCAAGAAGATCTTCATTACTTTTCATAGCAGAATAATTTTCTTAGTTATATCAGATATATCTCTTTTTGACCATATAAACAAAAACCACCCTTGCGGGCGGTCTCTGTGGTGTGCATTAGTTCGCAACAAACGGAAGGAGTGCCATGAATCGTGCGCGCTTCACAGCTTCTGCCAACATACGTTGGTTTTTTGCCTGAAGTCCAGTGCGCTTGCGACCAAGGATTCGTCCGTTTGGATTCAAAAACCTCTTGAGGTTTTCGACATCCTTGTAGTCGATGAACTTGATGCTATTTGCGTTAAAGTAATCGTTTTTATTCATAAGGGTTCGCTAACTTAAAATGGAATATCTTCGAGATTTATCTCTTCATCAGGATACTCGATGGTGTCGAGATCTGCGGGAGCATCTTTCTGTGGTGCTTCTTGATCACTCATAGGACCTGCTGAGCTGCCGCCCATACCACCAGACTGTCCTCCTGTTTTGGGACCGAACTGGAAGTTTTCAAGAACGATCTCAGTACGGTATTTCTTTTGGCCGTCAGTTGCATCCCAACTTCGTGTTTGGATGCGACCTTCGATATAGAGCGAGGAGCCTTTCTTGCAGTACTGCGCGATGAGCTCTGCAGGTTTTGCGAAGGCAACGACGTTGTGGTATTCCACACTGTCGCGCTTCACCCCTTGGGCATCTTTCCAAGTGCGATTGGTTGCAAGTGAAAGAGATGCGACCTTGGTGCCGTTTGGCAAGCTTTTGAGTTCAGGATCACGGGTAAGGTTACCGAGAATGGTTGCTTTGTTGAGATACATATAATTTATTCTGCTGAAGGTGTAGAATCGCCTTCTGAGTCAACTTCGAGCTGTGGGAGTCGTTCATGCTCTTCCTGTGCATCGTCCATTGGTTCTGCCTCGGCAGCTTGCGCAAGTTCCGCAAGCTCCTCGTCACTCATAAAGACTTCTCGTTTTGCGTCTACTTTTGGCTTTTTAAAGACAATCGTATTTTCGACGTTTGTCTTCACCAGTATATACCGAATGAGGTTTTTGTTGCCATCAAGCGCTTTTTTGAGTGCTTCGAGCGCACTCGGGTCGGCGTTAAACTTCATCCAGCCAAAGTATGCCTGATCCCACTTCATATTCTTGCTCGCCACACTCTTTTGGATTGTGTATGCAAGATCAATGAATTCAGGACCGCCTTCGCTTGAGATACTTCCCGCTACTGTTTCAATTGCTTTTTTGAGCACTGCCACTTCTGCCGCTACGTCTCCTTCGGGAGTTGTTGGGGTAATGAGATAGCCGAGCTCGTACAAGCGATTTTCTTCTGACATGTACTATATAAAATTTTATTGATAATCAAGACCTATTTCGGACATATCCTATAGCAAAGGGGTCATTCGACTCCCCGACCTGAGGTCACTACAGGAAATAGGGCTGTGGGCACATACTACCCTACTTTTGAGGGTTTGTAAAATAAAAAAGAACCCCCGATTGGAGAGGATTCTCATTAAAAAAATAGGTTTACTACGTGTGCCATGAAGCATGTGAACAGTCAGGATTAGTGCACTCATACACTTTGGTGCGCTCTCCTTGTCCTGGAATATCGCTATGCCATTTCATTGGGGACCAACAAACATGACAAATCTCTGTAGTTGCACCTCTTGGACGATATTCAGTTAATCCACATTCAGTACATGTTCTTGAATCAAGAACATTCGCACCATATCCAATGTGACCACCTGACTTAAAAGCTGAAGCTACGTTCTTATCATATTTCTTATGATTCTCCCACACATGAAAACATCCAGCCTGAATTACTTTGATCGCTTGCTCAAAACTTTTTGTCTTTGTAGAAACATCAGAAGCTGAATCAGTAACTTCTTTTTTTAATGTCGAAATGTTTGCATTATTAGCAAGTAACGGATACTTACTAATATCAATAGTTGCGGTATTTGCCATTTTTTTAGATTTGAACCAACTCTACTCCTAGAAAGTTTTTTGTCAAATACTGAACAGGTGCTTCGCGTTTTTAAGTAGCTGTGCTTGAGTTTCTTGGAGCGCGATTCCTTTGAGTTCGGCGATTTTCTTCACTACTTCGACCACGTACGCTGGCTCGTTGCGAGTACCACGATATGGAATAGGTGCTGCGAATGGCGCATCTGTTTCGGGCAAGATGCGATCAATAGGTACACTCTTTACCACGTCTTCATACTCAGGAAATATGGTGATGATACCTGAGAATGAAATATGAAATCCAAGGTTGAGAAAGCGTTGCGCGATCTCTTTGGTTCCCGCAAAGAAATGTGCGGTGCCTCGCATTGATGGCCAGGTGACTCGTGCGTCTTCGAGCATATGGAGTGCTTCTTCATATGCATCCATGTTCCCCTGCTCTGGTCTGATGTGGAGCATGAGCGGCAGATCCAGCTCTCGTGCAATATCGATCTGTGCTTGGAACAATACCTTTTGTTGCGGCTTTGCCTTGCGATCACTCTCACGATAGTAATCGAGTCCACACTCGCCTATTCCTACCACATACGGTTGCCGTGCAAGGGCTGCAAGTTGATCATGGTTGTACTCCACTTCCCAATGCGTCGGATGCACTCCAACGATCGCCCAGATGTCCTTGTGGATCTCAGCGATCTGTACTGCGAGCAGGCTCGTCGGGTAGTCGATCCCAATACAGATCGTCCCAACTCCTGCCGCAACCATGCGAGCAATAGCCGCATCGCGATCATCGGTAAATTGCGATAGGTTGAAGTGGGAATGAGTATCGATGATGTTCATATCCCAAATGTAGCACACTCACCCCAAACTACAATCGAGCAAAGAGTGGTACTTCCGGCTTCTTATTTTCTTTGATCAATTCCAAAATCTTTGCAGACGTTGTCGGCATAAATGGTGCAAGTGCTGACGCGATGAAGTAGAGATCTGAAACAAGTTTATAAATCATCTCCTTCCCTTTTGCTTCATCTTCTTTGATGACCGAGAACGGCTTTTCATTGGCAATACATGCATCGAGCTCTCCGATACCGTTCCAGATTTCGTTCATTGCTTTTTGCAGGTCAAATGCATTCAGTGCGTAGTCATATGGGAACTCTTCTTTTGCTTCTGGTGCTACAAATAGCTCGAGGTGTTTTTCGGAAAGTGTAAGGATGCGAGAAACAAGATTGCCAAGCCCATTTGCAAGGTGAGATTGATATGCTTCTTTGATAGTCTCGACCGTCATATCTGAATCTTCAAATGAATTGATATGGCGAAGCAAATAGTACCGAAGCACATCAGTTGCAAGATCTCCCGCGACACCTTTGAACATATCGATGATATCAGTTGGGCTCAAGACATTGCCGAGCGACTTGGACATCTTTTGTCCGCCACTATTGATGAATCCATTGATAACGATATGGTCAGTTGTCGGAAGCCCTGCCGCGAGCAGCATCCCCTGCCACATCATTGATTGCTGGCGCACATTGTCCTTGCCGCAATATTGGATTTTTTCTCCTTGTTCCCAAAATGTTTTGTAGTTTCCATTTATATCTTCTGGCCAGCCAAGTGTTGAGATGTAGTTAGTGAGCGCATCGAACCACACATACATCACATGCTCATCGTCCCCCGGTACCGCCACGCCCCATGACATTTTGCTTTTGAGTCGTGAGATAGAAAAGTCTTCGAGACCACGAGAAAGGAATGCCTTCATTTCATTGAAACGAAAATCCGGGATCACGAGATTTGGTTTTTCTGTGTAAAGTTTCTCAATGAGTGGTGCAACTTTTGAAAAGGCAAAGAAATAATTTTCTTCATTAATGAGTTCGAGATCTCGATCAGGATGTATCGGGCAGCGACCTTCATCGTTGAGTTCACTATCAGTCTTTTCGAGTTCGCACCCAACACAATATTTCGCTTGATAATTCTTTTTATAAATATAGCCATTGTCTGCAACGATCTGCCAGAGTTCTTGCGCCGCAGCTTCATGATGCGTATCAGTTGTGCGAATGAAGTGGACATCGTCACTGATCGTAAGTAAGTCTTTGAGTTCACGAAATTTTGCTGCAAAATGATCAACGTACTCCTTCACTTCTTTCCCTGCAACTATTGCATCAGTGAGTAATTTCTGTCCGTGTTCATCAGTTCCTGTATTAAAAAACACCTCCCTTCCTTGGAGCTTCTGATAACGCGCGACAGCATCTGCGCGAATAATTTCCATTGCAAAACCAACATGCGGAGACGCATTTACATACGGCAGAGTCGTAGTGATATAGAAAGGTTTGTTCATAGCATTAGAGTGAAGTAGATGAGGACGGGGTGTTTTTGATAACGGGCACGAGTTTTTGCTTTTCAACATCGCTCATGTATTCAAGGATAAACACTGCGACCGGCATGGCAACGAGTGCTCCCCAGAATCCAGCAAGTGTAATACCAACGACGAGTGCAAGCAAGACGACGAGCGGCGGGATACCGACCACGCGACGAGAAACAAGCGGGTTGAGCACATAGTTTTCGATTTGCTGTATCACAATATAGAAAATAAGGACTTTGACTCCAAGGAGCGCGCCGCCATCAATCACCGCAAGAAGGATTGCTGGCACTGCTGCAAATATGACCCCAAATGGAATGAGTTCTGCAATACCAGTGATGAGGCCAATGAGGAATGCGTACTGCACCCCAAGGAGCGCGAGGGTGACGGCAGTAGTAACACCGATAATAAGTCCGAGCAAGAGCTGACCCTTGAACCAGAGTCCGATTTTGCGCTGGGTGCGCGCCCAGAGATCAAGGACATATACTTCATTTTTCTTTGGGGTGATAAGTCTGAGGAATGAGTCAATTCCCTTTTCTTGAATAGAGAGGTAGAACGACATGACAAGCACCAAGATGAAGTTCACCAAACCACCAAAGGTCGAGCCAATAAATGACGTTGCGCCTTGCGAAAGGAGTGCGCTCGCAGTGCGCAGACTCTGCATGAGATCGCTCGCAGATGAGTTGGTGGTGATGGTGGTTACGAACTGGGTCGCACCTTCTATAGACTGCTTGTTGATGTCGGATCCAGTAGGAAGGTATTTGAACAGAAGTGCGAGCATATCTGAGAGTTCGCGCGCAATGATCGGTACAAAAGCATAAAAAATACCAAAGATAATAAGCACGGTGCAGGCAAAGATAAGTGTCACCGCTCCGGTGCGCTGCATCTTGTATTTGGCAAGCGCAGTTACCCCAGCTTCTACAAATGAGGCAATCACAATCGATACCAAAATGAGCAGGAGGACGTCGTGGAGCTGGATCAGGAGGTACGTGACAATAATAAAAAGTATCGTGCGAATGATTGTGGAGTTGCTGATACGAATCGTACGAGAGTCTGACATAGTCCCATCGTACCATCGGCGCTCGCCCGTTACAAGGTTCGAAATGGCGCAAGCGATATATCTGATGGCGTAAACGGACCAATGACTGCAAGTGAAGTATTGGAACCGACAAATACTTTGCGGGCGACCCGACGAATATCCGCTGCGGTTACTGATCGGTACTGCTTTTCAAGATCAGCTGGGCTTTGTGCGCTCCCCTTGAGCATATACTGAATGCCATAGAATCCTGCGATATCATCACTTGATTCAAGCCCCATCCGCTGTAGCCCGACGGTATACTCAACTGCTTTCTTGAGCTCTCTATCACAGACAAGGGTCGTGCGAACGTCTCTGAGTACTCCTGCAATCGCTGCGAGGATTTGATTGATCCGAGAAATATCAATACCAGCTACAATCTCAAACATACCATGATCTCCCGCAAGGTCGTTGCCTGCAGAAGTGTAGTACGCAGCACCAAGCTCCTCGCGCAGGACTTGTGCCAGACGAGAACTGAGTCCTCTTCCTAAGAGAGTCGCGAGAAGTGAAAGTGCGTACGTATCCTTGTGTCCAAACGGCACCGTATGAAATCCAAGTGCAATATGTGCCTGATCAAATGCTTTGTGGACAACGGTACAAGCTGGGCCTGATCGGGTGATGCGTGTCTTGGGTTTTTTGGAGCGACGGGTGGGCACAAGTGCTCCGAATATAGCTCGCGCCTCTTTATATACAACCTGGGCATCGACTGCTCCAGCAACTACTACGATGGTATTTTCTGGATGATAGTGTTTGTGCTTGTACGCAAGAAGGTCTGTGCGAGTAAAGCGTGCAATATTTGCCTTGGGGCCTGTGATCGTACGACCTGCTGGTTGGTCACCGTACATGAGCGCAAGCAGTGTCTCTGCAACTTTTTGCTGGGGTTGATCCTCGTACATATTGATCTCCTCGATGATTACGCCGCGCTCTTTGTCTATTTCGATTTCTGGAAATGTTGCGTTCTGATACATATCCCCGAGCACAGAGAGGAAGGTAGGCACATGCTGTGGCAAGCCTTTTGCAAAATAGCCCGTATACTCAGGCGCAGTAAATGCGTTGGTGACTGCGCCAATTTGTTCAAATTGCTCTGCAACATCTTTTGCAGTTTTGAACGTTTCAGTCCCCTTGAAATACACATGTTCAAGGAAATGAGAAAGACCATTTTCTTTTGCGTTCTCATAGAGAGACCCTGTACCAACAAGTACGAGTGTCGTTGCGGTGAGCGCAGAAGGCTCTGGGATGACTAATACCCGTAGTCCGTTTGGAAGTGTTTTGAGAACCGGCTTCATGAGACGAGTCTTGATGCTATATATGACTCGAGATCAGCGATAGCTACGCGCTCTTGTGCACCAGTATCACGATCACGGATCGTCACCGTGTTCTCAAGTTCTGGATGCTCGCCGAGCGTATCGAAGTCGATCACGATGCACCACGGTGTACCGATCTCGTCTTGTCTGCGATAGCGTTTGCCGATGTTGCCGTTGTCATCAAATTCACAGCGAAATTTCTTGCGAAGCTGTACATAGACTTCTTGCGCCTTTGCAACAAGTTCTGGTTTGTTTTTGAGAAGTGGAAATACTGCACAGGTGATCGGCGCCAACTGTGGTGCGAGTTTGAGGACTGTTCGAGCATCATCTCCTTCACCTTCCTCAGTATATGCATCGGAGAGAACAGCAAGAAATACTCGACCAAGCCCCATCGATGTTTCGAGAATCCATGGAATGTATTTTTCGGCGGTGTGCGGATCAGTGTACCGAAGGTCAGTACCCGAATGCTGCGTGTGCTGCGTAAGATCATAATCAGTACGATCATGTATACCTTCTACTTCATCGAATCCGTATGTTGGGAAATTGTATTCGATATCCCACGCGTCTTTTGCATAAAAGACTAAGTTCTCGTGCTGTTTCCATCTTAGATTTCCTTCACTAATACCAAGCGAAAGATACCAGTTCCATCGTTCTGCCTTGATCCGATCGTATGCTTCTTTGTTTTCAGCTGGCTTTACGAAAAACTGCGTGTCAGCTTGTTCGAATTCACGCGTACGGAACAAAAAGTTGCGCGGAGAGATCTCATTGCGAAAGGCCTTGCCGATCTGCGCAATCCCGAACGGCACCTGCATACGAGTTGTATCGACGACATGTTTGAAATTGAGATAGATACCCTGACATGCTTCCCCTGGTAAATACACCGGCGCACTACCCTCGCTCGTGAAATCTCCGAGATTGGATTTGACGAGGAGGTTGAATGCTTTGACGTTAGAAAAATCAGTTTTGCCACATTCTGGACACTTGATTTCATGTCGATGCGCATCAAAAAGTTCGTTCAGTGCTGCTTCTGACATTTTCTCATCAGCAACAACGCCGATCTTTGCGAGCTCCTTGTCTACACGGATGCGTGTATTGCAGACCTTACATTCTGCGAGCGGATCCGAGAACCCGCCGACATGCCCTGAGGCAATCCATACTCGAGGATCTTTGAATATTGCAGAATCAATACCGACGTAGTTATCTCGGTCTTGCACGTTCGCCTTCCACCATGACTTTTTGATGTTATTGAGGAGTTCTACGCCGTATGGTCCGAAGTCATAGATACCAGCCATTCCCCCATAGATCTCAGATCCTTGGAATACAAAGCCGCGACGTTTTGCGAGGCTGATGAGGGTATCCATTGCAGTGGCTTTTTTCATAGGTCTTTATGGTAGCACACGATCCTTGCCTTCGGTATAGGCTGGGTCGGTGTCAAATTTGGTCGTCAGGGCCGGTCGTGATGCAGTGAGCTTTGTCTGGGTAACACTATCGGTTGCAACTACCGTCGAGTCTCCGAGTAGGGTGAGATAGTTTCCTACTTGGGATTTGGTCGGACGAACCTTGACTTGGAACGCGACAGACCGAGTCTTTGGGCTAGTCGTCGCCTTTGGAAGCGATCCAGCATTCCATGTCACCGTGCGAGTATCTGCATTATAACTAAGATTTTCTGTTGTAGGACTAGTAGTTCCAGTCCAGATAACCCCCGTCGGGAGCACCGCAGAAACACTGGTACCCGTGAGCGCGTTGTCAGTCGGGAGCAGTGTCCACGCGAGCGTGTACGTCGTGTCGGTATTTGCCTTTGGTGGATATGGACCAGTATTTCTGATGGGACCGATTGCATAGAGAGACTGGGCGGAGAACTGGAGCGTCGACGCAAAACGAATAATCTTTTGATCAATGGTATCGATAGACTGCTCAATATTTCCCTGATCAGGGAACGTTCCCTTGATAGATAGCGCAAGGGTAATATCGCGCACTCCACTCACTGACTGATCAGTCGAAAATGAGAACGGAAGGATTCCCTGCATACCAGGAGGAATACTTGCGAGAGCCCCATTTGAGTCTGCCGTCCAGCTGATCGTGTTGTCGAGCGCATCATAAAAGCTATTTTGTGCACTGATCGAACTTGGGATAACGCCATTGCCAGAAATATGGAGCGCAAAAGTTGGGTTATTGATCGTCTGCGGTGATGTATTGACCCACTTGATCTGTCCTTCTACCTCGTCTCCGATCGTAAGCGGGATCACATCATCGCCTTTGCCAGCAACATTGATGGTACCCGAAATAAACGGTTGGATGATATGAAGCGTGGTGAGCACTGAGTTGTATGCGACGGCGATTTTGTTACTCGTCTCACTCTCCGGCACTCCGACATAGATGCGAAATGCTTTTTCGTCGAGTTGTTCTCCGAGCAGCTTGCCTTGGATGGCGATCGTCCGCTCATCCCCCTTTTGGAGATCTCCGAGTTTCCATACATTGTTACCAGAAACAGGCGCGGGTGTTGCTGACTGAAAGACAAAGCCTTGCGGATACTCGACGCGGGTAATCACGTTATTGAGAAGCTTGTCTCCCGAGAAGCTGTTGCGAATGTTGAGCGTAAATGTTTGATTTGAAACAACACCCGTCGGCGCATCGACCACAAGTCCAACCGGACTTGAGCTGACCATGACGGAGAACGTGGTTTTCTTTTCAAAACTCGCACTCGATCCTTGAAGCTCATAGGTCAGCGTTGCGGTGATGTCACGACTGATACCTTGTTCGCCATAGAGGACCGCAATGAATTCTTCGCTCTTGGTCTTGCCCGATGGGATGGTTCCGAGCGATCGCTCAATGCGCACCACATCGCTTCCCGTCTCATCGGTTGCACCCTTGGGATAGTTGATGATGAGTTCGGCATTTACGAGATCTGCGGCGTTCTTGTTTGCTATCTCTACCTGAATTGGAAGTTCTTCGCCGCCAGCGACAAATGAGTTGCCAAGTATGATGAGATCAACATTTTTGCTTGAGAGTGTGATCGCCCCCCGATAAAATGAAAAGAGTGCTCCAGCAAGTGCAAGTACAAAAAAAATAACTGCAAATGCAAAGAACCGCTTGTACCCTGTCGCAGCTTTTGGATGCGAGTATTCAGTTTCGGGAAGCTCAGTCTGTCCCCATGTCGACTCAGTTTTTTGTCTCACGGGATGCAGGATACCGAACTTGCGCTTCGGCACGCGCTCTGGATCTCGCGTATAGAGTTTCTGCTGGAGCTCTCTAATGTGATCGATCTGTTCATTTGCCATTGTTATATAAGTATAGCAAACCTAGAGGTGTGTTTGGGTGATTGTATGATTCACAACTCTAACCAGTCGCTTGATCATTGCTTCACTAAGCACGCTGAGTGCTTCGGGGAATACATAGTTTGCAAGCGGTGCTTCATCGGGCGCAACTGCGATATATCCGAGCGCAACCAGCACTCGCCAGATCGAGAGCACATCGAACGCTTTCGGATCAACACCATCTCGCGCAGCACGTGCAGCTGTTCGTACTTCTCCAAAGACTTCTGGGTGCGCCCCCTCATCCACGAGAAACCGCTCGATCGTCGAGAGTAGTCTCACATACGGCCGCGCAAGCGCGCTCGGCATGGTAGCGAGCGGTGTCTCTACAATAGTCGCGCTCACCAATCGCCACACATCTCTTCCCTTCACGAGATCAACATCAACGAATGCATAATCGACAAGCTGGCCTTTGAGCTTGGCATCTGCCTTGCGCACTCCCGTTGCAACCGCGTGGACGAGCCCAAAATCTTCAGTAAATACCCAATAAAGTTTGTCTGCCTCACGGTACGGCTGACTCTTTATGATGACTGCACTCGTATGATAGATAGCATGCATGGACGTAGTGTAGCATCATTGACAATTTTGAATTATAATATATAGTCACAAAAAACCTTTCTATCATGACTATCGCTATTTGCACTCCAGTGCGTCTGTTTAGCAATAAGAAAAAGGCTCGAGCGCTTCAATCCTACACCTTACAAGTGGTTCACAATGAGTTATTGAATTTTTGGCCCCATAAAGGAGTTTGTGAAGTAATTCATGAACCAGCACGTAACGATGTGTGTGTAAGTGTTCGATTTCGAATTGGTACAAAGCTCAGACGTGGCGGCATTGAACGTATTGATAGTGCCGTCAGAGAAAAACTTCATCGGAGTCTCATTGAGCGCTATGGGGTCAGTTTTAAACCAATCGCTATATATTTCACTTTCACATAGCAGCCGGTATGACACTAGCTGCTATTTAGTTGCATACTCGTAATTGTACGTCTCTAGATCGATCCGTGTGAAGTCAATGAGTTTTTTGGATTCAAGATCATAAAAACAGTTTTCGTATATATTTTTTGGATTAGAGATATTGAGTGAATTTTGTTGGTATACATACACTTGTCCTTTCAATGGCTTTCCAGGATAACACCAGAGTACCCATTCTTCTCTTCCTTGTATGTACTCATTTGGAAGCATCACCAAACCTTTTGACAGTAAATAGAACATGAAGTGCTCTTCCAAAAAGAAGTTAGTTTGTTCTTCTGTTAATTCCCTACCGCAGTAGTCTGCATCCTGTTGTAAATATTCAATAAACTTTTCATCCTTGAGAGCTTCTGCCTTAAATCGACGGAAATCAACATCAAAATCTCCTTTGTAATCTAGATATAGTTGATTCCATACCTCAAACGAAAACCCGTGTTGGATCTGAAATCGCTGACGATCTTTTTTTATTATATTTTGAAATGCATTCTTGTGGTTAAGTACAAGATTCATAAACTTTTGCTTGAGTGTAGCTGCGACTTCTTTTGAATGAAGGTATAAGAAATCACCATACACCATATTGAGGCCAATCTTGGTATCAGCTACCTTATCGGTCGCGAGATGAATAATGTAATCATGGCATTGTTTTGGATCCTGACCACTTCCATTATCTGTACGAACAAGTGAAATTGGAAATACCAAAATCCCATATTCTTTGGGAAGCTTATTGATATCGTAGAATGTGTTGTTTGGGAGTGACATGTTACTTTAAGATTTCTTCTAATAATTCTGGAAACGCATCGGTACCCATATCGCCAATAACGAAATGACCTTTATCTTCGAATCGTCGTACTGAAACTAATCCTATATTCTTTTCTAGAATTGCGACACTATCAAGTATGACTTGATCATCATCGTTTGATATAAAAATAGTTATTCCATTAGTCTTTGTATCAAGGTGTGAATCAATAGTAAATGTAAAAAAGTTATTATCTGGACCAAGCTCCCCTGCCGGATCGATCCATGGCGCAATCAGAAATACCGATCCGGCTTTTATATTGTTTTCAGAAAGCCATCGTACCAGAAATCCTCCGCCACAACTATGCCCCACTAGGGTAGTGTTCTCATCGATATGAAATTGTTCAAATACGGATTTCCATTTCTCATAGTTAGGCTCGTATGCATCAGACATTTCTGGCGTCTGCGCGTTCCAGCCTTTCATTCCGAGCTGCTTCTGGAGCCATGGCAGCCATTGATTATTTGATGGTGATGGCGCATTTAGATCAAAGAATTCTTCTGTATCTGGCCATCCATGAATTATGATTGCGGTTTTCATACTATTTCATCATAGCAAATAATACATCTCGGGCTTCGGGAAGTTCAAAGCACTGAGCCTTACCACTCAGGTGTCCTCCGTTATGGACGGTAATTAATTCACATCCCAGGCCCTCTGCCATCATCTTTCCGTCTTCATACGGAACATTTGGATCATTATCTCCATGAATTACTACAAATTCAGGACAGTTTTCTTTAATTTTTTCAAAGTTTAATGACTCGCCATAGAACGACCCGAGAATACCTGAGGTCGGCTTACCATATCTACCTGAAACAAGAACGGCGCCACGAACTGTATTGCCTTCCTCAAGATATCGAAGTACTGCCCGCACACCGAGACTGTGCCCAACAAGATACACTTCTTTTTCTTCCTTTATTTCTTGAGCTATTTTTTGAACCCATTCATCACAAATAGGATCTTCATCTCCAGGCATCGCCAGAGAACACGCCCATATATCTTTTGTGGCAAGCTCCTCCATAAGCCACGGACGCCACGCCTTATTTGGCGCAGAGTTCATACCATGAATAATAAATACTTTTTTCATATTACCGGATTATTATCTCTTCCCCATTTACTACAACTTCTTTCGCACCGACAACTTTCTTTAACTCATCTCCAAACTTCTCAAAGATTTCTTGTGCTGAAGTTGGAAGTGCGAGTGAGATCATATCTTGCGGCTGCAAACCTTTTTCTTTACGAAGGTCTTGGATCACGCGAACAAGTTCGCGGTATTCACCTTCGAGTTTAAGTTCGGGGGTGATTTCTAAGTTAAGAATGACTTTTTCTATTTGATCAGAATCATATTTTATCTCTTTAACATTTATCTCATCCTTTATGATTTCAATATATTCATTAGGGATACCTCCTTGTAAAGTTACACTTTGTAACGGTTGACGAACTTTAACACCTACTTTTTGTCTAGCTTGTAAACATAGAGTAACAATTTCCCTTGTAAGTTCCATTAAATGAATGTTACCCATAGAAAATTCCACAGGCGCTGTATTTTCTGAAAGTTCCTGTGATTTTTGATACTTTGGCCACACACTCAAGTGCACACTTTCTGCGTCTGATTCAAGACGGAGCTTCAACCACATATCTTCCGCAAAGAACGGTGCGAATGGTGCAAGGAGTTGGGCCGTTGTTTTGAGAACTATATAGAGTGTTTGTTTCGCACTCGCGTCGCCATCTTTGAGTCGATCACGTGAACGACGGAGATACCATGTCGAGAGATCGTCACAGAATTCTCGAATCGTGCGCGTTGGTGTAAAGAGGTCGTATGAGTCGAGACCGCTCATGACAGACTCGATCGTTTGATTGAGCCGTGCGATGATCCATTGATCGAGTACATTACTACTTTCCGTGTAGTGCCCTTCGAGACTCTTGTCACGGTAG
>CAYLWR010000009.1:0-11442 GCA_964387755.1 uncultured Candidatus Saccharibacteria bacterium
TTTCCAGTTCCAACCGATTTATCTCGCTTTCAACGGCTTTCCGTTTTTCTGCTATTGGTTCTAGGTATTTACACTGATTTATAAAGAGTTTTTCGTCTTTTATCTCGTAGTTCCAACCGAGGTTTTTAAGGAGGCGACTTCCGATTGTACCCACCATATTCGCCACTGTCCCTCGGCTACCAATCGACTACAATACGACTATGTTCAAACGGTGTGCTTACTACATCTTGCGCTTTTTCAGTGATCTGCTATACTGATCTTATCAGACCTGAACGGCATCCTATATGGGTGCCGTTCGCTGCTTTTATATTTCTGTATTCTCATCAGTTCGCTTGAGCTTCTCGCGCAGGTATTCAAAGTCCATGAACGTGCTCCCGGCAAATCGCTTTATCTCGCGTGCTGTTCGTGGTCCTCGGGCAAGAACAAGCACTTCTTTTCCACTGGCTTTGAGGTATTTCAATGCGGGTAGGAAATCTCCATCACCAGAGAGAATGACTGCTCGGTCAAACTGGTCTTTTTCTGTGGCGAGCATCAGTGTCATATCCACGTCACAGTTTGCCTTGCGAACAGGGTTGCCATCTGTATCATCATAGGTTTTGACAGGTTTGAGCATGAGATGGTATCCAAATTGTTCAAGCTTCAGATAAAAGCGTACACGGTTGTAGTGCCGGTGTAGTAGCATAAGTTTTGCTTCCGACATAGTACCTCCTTTTTCTTGTATCAACGTACGGAGGTATATTTCGAGTTCTCGGATCGGCACCGTATCGTTTGTTAGATAGTCAAAGGGAAACTGATAGATTTCAACGCCGCCGAAGTAATATACCTTTGACGCATCATATTTCTCTTTCAAATACTGGAAGAGCTTCTGTTGGTCAATGCTCCAGCCGAGAGACTTTTTCCCACCATAAAAGAGGTTGGAGGCATCGATAAAAACGAATGTTTGCATATTGACCGAGTATAGCATCCTGATTTCAAAACGAACGAGAGTTTTTATATGGATAGAATGGCATTTGACTTAAATTATAAATAGTGCTATAATAAACACAGTTCTTTAAATAATTTCATAACTAAAAAAACGATGACACCATGAACAACATGACTCCATCAAAAGCAATGCTGTCCGGTCAAATTGACAAGGCAGTTGCAAACTACCGTGCAATGCTTGAAAAGCATGCACCTACGTTCAATTCCGAAGCTGTGCAAACCGCTCTCGGACAATCTGAACTTGCGGCTGATCAACTCACCGTATTTCGCAACAAAGTTGAGGCGCTCAGCACTATCATTATCCGTAGGGTTACCGTAAACCGAAAACGCTCTCTCAAAGAAGCGCTCGATGCAACTGGTAGAAAACAGTATGTAAATGAGAGTGTATTGATTGAAATGCCAAATGGTATAGCCGAAGAAGCGGATGTGGTTTTATGGAAACCGGGCTACTATGTCTCTGCTGCTGATTTTGAAAAAGAGTATGAAAAGATGAGCAAGGTATTGGGCTATGAAATAGTACCAGTCGACCTCGCCACTCTTGCCGCTCTCAATGAAGAAGATCCGGCATTTGCTGATCAGAGGCCTAATTGTACTCAGCACAAAAATGCAAAAGGTAAATACAATTTCGCCACGTTCGGCCGCTGGCTTGGCGGCGAGCGCCGCGTCGATGTGGACCAGAGCGGCAGTGACTGGAGCGACGACTGGTGGTTTGCTGGTGTTCGCAAGTAGTACTTAGTTTTTGGATATTGTGATCTTCTTTGGATCTTTGTCCTTTGCGCTTTGTCCGCTACAAAAAATTTTCGAGGTTTTATAAAATTTCTATCCCTGTATTTTTTAATACAGGGATTTTTTTTGTGTTAGTATACAAATGGCTTCTGGCGAATATGACGGCGGTTACGGCTTCCGACTGCCAAAGCTAGTATCCATACATTGGGAATATCGTTGGCTACGGTTTACGGTAGAGTGGTGTATGCAGAAATTTCAAAAAATGAAGATACTTGGTACAGGATACTAGAGCATTTCAGATGCTAAATACGATACAACTCAGAGAGTATTCGATGGGTGGTGGCACGGGAGGTATCTTGTACAATTCGCCACGTTCAACCGCTGGAATGACGACAAGCGCAACGTCAATGTGAACCAGAACGACAATGACTGGAACGACAACTGGTGGTTTGCTGGTGTTCGCAATTCTCTTCTATTTCTCTCCCATATCGGGAGAGTTTTGTTTGGTGAGTTGCCCATTCCAACCACCGAGCATTTTGCCAACCTCTTCGATTTTAACCGAGAGCGCGATGTATTTTTTATCATCAAGCGACTTTGTTTCCCAGAGCACCATCAAGAGTACCTTGAGCGTGTCGATTTTTCGTATCGCAAGTCTGACATAGGGCTGCTTCTCTCCTTTACCAAGAAAGCTTGCAACGGCAATTGACTCCATCACTTCTATAAACAACGTATCGATCTTCCCTCCAAGTGAGTATCGGTGCGTCTTTGGAAGTTCGTTATAATAGCCGTACCAATGTGTGTAGACACTTTTCAATTTTTGGAGCACGGGCAGAATTGTCGGGGGGGGGAGAAACTGGGTGTAGTATTCATGCTCGGTTCAATCATACCTATCAGCATATCATCTCTCTCGAAAACCTGCTCCTTGCGTGGCAAGAATTTGTGTCGGGTAAAAAGATGCGAAAGGATGTAGCAGTGTTTAGTCGTAATCTCATGTCCAATATCATTTCTCTTCACCAAGAACTTGAGCATAAAACATACAAACATTCTTCGTATCACGCGTTTAACATATCCGATCCAAAGCCGAGAAATATCCACAAAGCATCAGTGAGAGATCGATTGCTACATCACGCGCTGTATCGTCAGCTTTATCCATTTTTTGATCGTACTTTTATAGCTGACTCCTACTCTTGTCGATTAGGGAAAGGGACTCATAAGGCAGTACAGCGCTTCCACGCATTCTCATATAAAGTTTCAAAGAATCATACTCGGACCGCTTGGGTATTGAAGTGTGATATACGCAAGTTCTTTGCATCAATCGATCAAGAAACACTACTTGGTATCATTGGTGGATACATACCAGACCCTGATATTGTCGCGGTCCTATCGGAAATAATCAAAAGTTTCCATTCTACTGAAATCGGTCGCGGATTACCGCTCGGCAATCTCACCTCACAACTCTTGGTGAATATCTACATGAATGAGTTTGATCAGTGGGCGAAGCATACGCTCAAAGCGAAATACTACATCAGATACGCCGACGACTTCGTATTTCTTTCCCATAACAAACAGTGTTTAGAAACCATACTACCGGAGGTATCAAGATTTCTTAATGAAAACCTGAAGCTTTCCTTGCACCCTGATAAAGTTTTTATACGGACACTCGCCTCGGGTGTTGATTTCTTGGGGTGGGTGCATTTCCCAGACCATCGTGTGATACGAACGGTCACCAAACGACGCATGTTCAAGCGTATCGCAGAGATGGAGGGAAAAGAGGAAACGGTCCAGTCGTACATTGGACTACTTGGTCATGGAAATACTAAAAAGATCATAGCTAGAGTACAGAAGCATTTTCCCCTTCATAATGGTCTATAATGGCAGTTCTCACTTCGTCCACCAGGTCGCGCCAATTAGCAAAAAACCTTCAGTACATATTGAAGGTTTTTTGCTATACTACACATGCCATGAATATCTTGCTCATCGAAGATGATACCGAGATACTAGCATTTCTAAGAGAGGCATTTCGAGGCGAAGGATTTGTCGTAGATACCGCTGGAGATGGACTTGTCGGATCTCAGAAAGCTCGCATGAATGACTACGACATGATCATTCTCGACAATTGTCTGCCATACAAGAATGGAAAAGATATCTGCGCCGAACTCCGAGCGCTCCAAAAGAATACACGCATCATTATGCTCTCTGTTGTTGAAGATTTAGCCCACAAGGTGGACCTGCTCGATCAGGGTGTTGATGACTATATGACAAAACCATTTATGTTCAGCGAGCTTCTTGCTCGGGTGCGCGCAGTGCTCCGTCGTCCTAGCAAACTACAGGGGACAGTGCTCACGGTGGGAGGATTTACTCTTGATACCGCAAGTCATACGCTCAAGAAACATGGCAAAGAAATTCGTCTTACCCCAAAGGAATTTTCATTTTTGGCATACCTGATGCGTAACCAAGGTCGTATACTTTCTCGCATGTCGATCCTTGAGCATGTGTGGGGTGTCGACGCTGATCCATTTACTAACACGGTCGAGACGCATATTGTAAACTTGCGCAAGAAGCTCGGTGACCATCACAAGAAGTCGCTTATTCATACGGTCCCTGGAGTCGGATATCAGATCTGCGCATAGCTCGTAGGATGCTGCGGGTAGAGATTGAGCTGCACACCAGAGACGGCGGTGCGGTTTTTTATAAGTATGATACGAAGATTTATCAATCAGCTTGGTACCCCTCGATCTCTTGGTCAAGATTCCCAGTGTTGCGAACGTATACTCAATGTTTTTCTGCTGAGTGCAATAGCACTCTTTGGAACTGCACTAGTGCTCAGTTCTGTCCTATCAATCTTTCATCCCGATACACAGAGGAATGAACTATTGGTGATTATTATGCTCGGTATCGTTGTGGTACTTGCACTCTTGTACCTTGCTTCTCGAGCAGGCTTCCATACCGTATCAGCATACATACTGGTTGATACGTTTTTTGTGATTGGCTTTTACATTGGATATCGGTGGGGAATCGGTGTGGGTACAGTACTTCTTATGTATGCGCTTGTTATTCTCATGGCAGGAGTACTCATCAGTAGTACGTTTGCATTTGTACAAACAGTATTGGTTGCTGCAGCACTCATATTGCTCGATCGACTCCAATCGATCGGAATACTCAGTGTCGATCCAGACTGGCAAACACAGGTCTGGTATCAAGACGGCCTACTGATGACCGTGGTGATTTTTGCAATGATTGCAGTCATGGTATGGCTTTCGGGGCGCGGCAGTGCATACTCGCTTGTTCCCATGTACCACTCACCACTAGGTGTAGGAAAAGGACACGATCGCATCGAGCGGCTGTACCACCTTGCAGAGCTTGGGCGACTCTCGGCAGGACTTTTCCATGATCTGATGAACCCACTCACTGCAGTCCTGCTCAATATTGAACGGATCAAGATCGAAACAACAGGAATCTCTCGGATAGTGATGTATATTGATCATGCACTTATAGCCGCAAAGCGAATGGGGCGACTCATCGGCGCAGCGCGCAACCAGATCAAAAACAAAAGCGAGATCAAATCCTTCTCTCTGGGCGATGAAATACAGCAAGTACTAGATATACTTTCGTATCAGGCACGCCTTGCGCGAGTCTCATTTGAGTACATACAAGGGGCAGTACCGTTTGTGGTGGGTGATCCAATCAAATGGGGACAAGTGATGCTCAATATTGTTGCAAATGCGATCGATGCATATGCCGATGTGGATACTCCTATTCGCACTATTCAGATCAGACTTACCAGCACCGAAACTGCTATCTGCTGCACTATTACTGATCATGGTACTGGTATTTCTCCAGAAAATCTCTCGCGTATATTTGAACCGCTCTTTACCACCAAAGGCGCCCAACACGGCGCAGGCATCGGGATCGGGCTCTCGATCACCAAAGACATCATTGAAAATGATTTCAACGGTACGGTGACTGTCACGAGCACTCCAGAATCAGGCACGGTCTTTTCTATTCTTTTGCCAATCTAAGTTAGTGTTTGCGCTTTATGATTTCTTTATCTATTTTTTATATTCCATTGAAGAAGTATTTTTATACTCGGCGTATATGCAGCAGCAATCTTTGCAAGAATACCGATGTATGTGTGGGAAGTTATTGTTCAAGGGATCGATTGTTCATGAAATAGTAGAAATCAAATGTAAACACTGTAGAAAGATTTCTGCGTTTGGCGGCGCGGGGGCGTCAGATGCGCCTCTTGAGGTGCTGCACGACCTTGTTCCTGCGCTCTCGAGGTGATGGTATACTGGCATTCATGAGAGGAATATACCTAGGTATCGCACTTCTTTTTTGTATCCCGATGTATCTGGGCGCTGCATCTGCGCCAGCATTTCCTACGCTTACCGCAAAAGGTGTTGCAGTCTATGGGTGGAAAGAGGGGGATGCTGATCCGTCGCCGCTCTATGTGAAGAATGAAAATACATTATATCCTGTTGCAAGTATCACCAAGCTCATTACTGCAAAGGCAGTAGAAGACCTGTATCCCAAAGACATGATCTTTACCATGTCGCCAACGGCAATCGCTACTGAAGGCTCGATCAAGGGGATTGTTGCAGGGTCGCAGTTTACTCGCGATGATTTGCTCAGGGCGCTCCTCATTACCTCAAGCAATGATGCAGCAACGGCATTCATGGAAGCGATTGGCAAAAGTACCTTCCTTGCAAAAATGAATGATATTTTGCATAGCAACAACTACACTAAAACTTCATTCTTTAACCCTTCAGGTCTTGATCCCAGAAAGCGCGCCCTTGCATATACGAACCGCCTTACGCCACTACACCTTTCAGAACTTTTGAGTGACATATATACAGAAGATCCGTTCCTCGTCAGTATCATGAATACTGCAAAAGCAGATATCACTGACCTTGCGACCAACACCCCTGTAGAGGTTCGGCAGTCCAACGGGCTCTACCTCGATGACAATTACAAAGACAAAGTGCTTATGGGCAAAACTGGACTCACTGCGCTTGCGGGGCAAAATCTCGCCTTCGTGACGCATGGTACTAGTGAGTATGACTACATTACGATTGTGATCCTTGGTTCCAAAAATAGAATGAGCGACTCCAAGAAAGTACTCGACTGGATCGATACTGCAAACAAACTCGCACAGAGCAACTTCGGAGGATAATTGACAGTAGCATTGAATGATGTTATCATAGCTCTATTACTCATTTTGTGTTATAGGACTTCGCTGTCTGGATGACACGAAGAAATAATAAATAACACAATAATGGAATCTAACACTTCGCGTCCACAGGGACGCTCAACAAGACGTCCAGCTTCTGGACGAACAGTTACTAGCAAGCCTAAAACGGGTGGATTTGGTGGCGGACGCATCATTACCGCTATCGGTTCTGGTACGCGCATGAGCGATCGTGTGCGACCAAGTCGTAGTGGCGGGAACTCATCTGGTCGCCCATCATATGGCAACAGTCGACCAAGCTTCGGTGGTACCCGAGGTGGATTTAGCGGCGGAAGTCGTGGAGGATTTGGCAATCGTTCATATGGGGGACGATCATCTGGCAAGCGCGGACCAAAAGCTGACTACATTGATGAATCAAGATTTATCAACAAGGCGCCAGAACAGACCGAAGAAGAAGTGTACGTACCCAAGAACACGTTCTCTGATTTCAAGGTACACGACAACCTTGCCAAAAATCTCGTGCGCAAGAATTTCATCACTCCATCTCCGATCCAAGATCAGGCGATCCCGCTTGCGCTTGCGGGCAACGATGTCATCGGTATTGCGGCAACAGGGACTGGCAAGACTGCAGCATTCCTGATTCCGATCATCAACAAGTTTGTTGACGACCGCATGCACCAAGCACTCGTTCTCGCACCGACTCGTGAACTCGCGCAGCAGATCGAAGATGAGTTCCGTGCATTTACATTTGGCATGCGACTCTTCTCGGTCGCAGCAGTTGGAGGACTTCCGATCAACAAACAGATCAAGGAAATCGAACTCGGTGTACACATCGTGATCGGTACCCCAGGTCGTGTGAAGGATCTCATCGAACGCGGCAAGCTCGACATCACCAACTTCAACACCGTCGTCCTCGACGAAGCAGATCGCATGCTCGATATGGGATTTATCGACGATATGCGTGAGATCCTCGGCAACATGCCAAAGGAAAAACAAGGAATGTTTTTCTCAGCAACCTTTTCTCCTGATATCAAGCGGCTCTGTAGTGACTTCCTTCGTGATCCGATCACGGTGTCGCTCAAGACGCGCGACACGTCTGCAAGTGTGGATCAAGACATCGTGCGTGTTGGACGAGATAGTGACAAGATTGAGAAACTTCATGAGATTCTCATCAAGCCCGAAGTTACCAAGGCGATCATATTCCGTGAGACCAAGCGTCACACTGATCAGCTCGCACGCGAGCTTCGTGGACGTGGATTCAAAGTCTCAGCACTGCATGGCGATATGCGCGTACGCGAGCGCAACCGTGCAGTCGATAGTCTCAAGAAAGGCGAGATTCAGGCAGTCATCGCAACGGACGTTGCGGCACGCGGTATCGATATTGCCGATGTCTCACATGTCATCAACTACGACACTCCATCTACCTACGATACCTACGTACACCGCATCGGCCGAACTGGCCGTGGCAACAAAAAGGGTGTGGCGCTTACCTTTGTGCGGTAATTGAAAAAAGAAATTTTTGTGCTATTATTTTTGCACAAAATGCCGTTGTAGCTCAGTTGGTAGAGCACTCCCATGGTAAGGGAGAGGTCATCGGTTCAATCCCGATCAACGGCTCCAAGTGTTCGTATATCGTTCGCTTTATATTTTTTAAACACAATTATGCAAATCAGAAACATCGCCATCATCGCGCACGTGGACCACGGCAAGACGACACTTACGGACAAAATGCTCGCATTTTGTGGGGTAGAACTTGCGGGTGCGTCTATGGACTCAAACCAGCTCGAACAAGAACGCGGCATCACCATCTATGCAAAAAATACCGCCGTCATGTACGAAGGTACCAAGATCAACATCGTGGACACTCCCGGTCACGCAGACTTTGGTTCTGAAGTTGAGCGTGTGCTCCGTAGTATCGACTCAGTGCTTCTCATTGTTGATGCACAAGAAGGACCAATGCCGCAAACTCGTTTCGTTTTGAAAAAGTCACTTGAGCTTGGTCTCAAACCAATTGTCGTCATCAACAAGATCGACAAGCCTGGTAGTGACTGTGCAGCAACGCATGACGCAGTGTTCGAACTCTTTATGGAGCTCGGTGCTACCGATGAGCAGCTCGACTTCACGACGGTCTATGCGATCGGACGAGAAGGAGTTGCAATGCGAAATGAAAACGATGAACGCAAGGATCTCAAACCACTCTTTGAGGTAATCCTTGAAAAAGTACCAGTTGCGGTGAACGACACAACCAAGGCATTCCGTATGCAGGCATTCAACCTCGCCTATGACAACTTCCTTGGACGTCTTGCAGCGGGACGTGTATACGAAGGTGTTGCAAAGGCGGGCGATACGGTCTATGTCAAAACTGACAAGGGCGAAGCTCGTACTGCAAAGATCACCAAACTTTTCACCTTCATGGGTATGAAGCGCGAAGAAGTATCGGAAGCAGTAGCGGGAGATATTGTCATGCTCGCGGGTATCCCTGATATCTTTATCGGAGAGACGATCAGTACTGATCGAGATGCAGAGCTTCTGCCAGCGATCACTATTGACGAGCCAACGATTGTGCTCGACTTCTTGGTCAACAACTCACCCTTTGCCGGCAAGGAAGGAAAGTTTGTGACAAGCCGTCAGATCCGTGAACGACTTGAGCGCGAGCTTGAGGTCAACGTCGGACTCAAAGTGGACTTCTCACCAGATGAAAACCGTACCGTCGAAGGATTCAAAGTGTTTGGTCGTGGAGAAATGCACATCGCGGTGCTTCTCGAAACCATGCGTCGTGAAGGGTATGAGATGCAGGTTTCTCAGCCACAGGTGATCATCAAAGATATTGATGCTGTGAAAAGTGAGCCGTTTGAAGAAGTGACGATTGATGCGCCTGCCGACTACCAAGGTGTGGTCATCGAAAAGCTCGGCATGCGCGGATTTATCATGAACGACATGAACCTCAAGAACAACACCGTGCGTATGGTATTCACAGGTCCTACTCGCGGACTGCTTGGCTACCGCAACCAGTTCCTCGTCGACACGCGTGGAGAGGGTATCATGAGTGCTCGTGTGATTGGCTTCAAGCCATTTGCGGGCGAGATCACACGACGACAAGTTGGATCTATGATCAGTATGGAAAGTGGAAAGGCGCTCGCGTTTGCGCTCTGGGGACTCCAGGATCGCGGCGTGCTCTACATCGGTCCGACGACAGAGGTCTACGAAGGTATGGTCATCGGTAACACAAGCAAGGGTGAAGAAATGACCGTGAACCCAACCAAAGGCAAGCAGCTCACCAACATGCGCGCATCAGGTAGTGACGAAGCAGTCACACTTGTGCCGGCATGGACACTATCTATAGAACGCGGACTCGAAGTCATGCAAGACGACGAATTCCTCGAAGTGACCCCACAGTCAGTACGACTTCGCAAACAGTATTTGACGGAAACAGAGCGAGCAAAGGCGAAGAGAAAGGCATAAACAAAAGCAGCCTTATTGGCTGCTTTTTAAATTATTCCCAGACGATGATATCAGGGTATTCTTCTTTTACTGAATCAATATTGCGATCATACGGATAACATTCATCTGCACCTACATTAACAATTGTTCCACTATAAGGATAATATTCGTCATTCCAGTATTTGATTTGTTCAATACACTGAGCCGGTAAAAGAAGTTCTTCTTTCAATCTTTTAAGTATTGCATCAGTTAGCTTAATTGACTTAGGAATAAAATATATTTTCATGATTTTGTTTTTTGCAACATTACAACTTATCTGCTAAAATGTCAAACATTATATGAACGAAAAACGGCTCAAGGAATTTTGGGATAAGGAGTATAAGGATCCGGGAATGTTTGCGCTCTCTGATGAGGTTTCGGCGGACTTAGTCAAATGTGTCCGATGGATGATGAAGGAATACGGCAAGGACGTACTGCGTCCTGATAGTGTCGTACTCGATGCGGGCTGTGGCAATGGTCGCAACTTGCTCTGGCTCAATGAGGAGTTTCGCGTGCATGGCTATGGCTACGATATTTCCGCTGAAGCGATCGCGCAAGCAGAAGGCAATGCTGCAAAGCAACAATGGGGGAGCAAGCTCACATTCAAAGTTCGATCACTTGATGAGCTCATTCCGCTCGAGGATGAATCAGTGGATTTGGTAATAGACGCGATGTCGTCACACTTTCTCAAAAATGTAGAACGAGAGCGATTTATCAAAGAAGTCGCGCGCGTACTCAAGCCGCAAGGCGTTCTTTTCTTCAAAAGCTTCTATGCACAGCGCGATAGTCATACCAAGGAACTCCTTGCAAAGCATGGTGCTGACGAAGAGAATGCATATATCCATCCCAAGATGAAAGTGTATGAATATGTATGGACCGATGCAGCACTTACAGACTCATTCGACAAAGACTTTGTCTTGATGAAAAAGGAATTATCGGGCAAGCACCACATCAAGGGCAAGCCCGCAAAGCGCCGCAGTGTCGTTTGCTATTTTGAGAAAAAATAATTAGCATAGTACAGATCGCCACCTTAGCTCAGCTGGTAGAGCAATGGTATCGTAAAC
>CAYLWR010000010.1:0-12626 GCA_964387755.1 uncultured Candidatus Saccharibacteria bacterium
GACCAACAAAACGGAATCAATAGATACGTGTATCGAGAAACTTTCCAAAGAAGATCCGAAGTGGCATCAATACAGTGCAAAAGAAAAGCAAGACCTCCTCATGCAGTACCGCATCGCGTATGAAGGGTATGCAGAGGTGAACTGGTGTCCTGAGCTCGGCA
This sequence comes from uncultured Candidatus Saccharibacteria bacterium, assembly GCA_964387755.1. Lineage (GTDB taxonomy): Bacteria > Patescibacteriota > Minisyncoccia > Phycocordibacterales > UBA9973 > UBA4124. The sequence continues at coordinate 162 of CAYLWR010000010.1, forward strand.
CCGTGCTTGCAAATGATGAGATCATCACAGCTCCCGATGGATCTATGGTGTCCGAACGTGGCGAGTATCCAGTATTTAAGAAATCAATGCGGCAGTGGTTCATGCGGATCAGTGCCTATGCAGATCGACTTCTCGCAGGACTCGACACGATTGATTGGCCACACGGCATCAAAGAAATCCAGCGCAACTGGATCGGTAAATCTGAGGGAAGTGAGATCAATTTCAAACTTTCTACAGGGGACGCGGTCTCGGTATTTACCACGCGCGCAGATACGCTCTTCGGAGTGACGTATGTGGTCCTTGCGCCAGAGCACACGCTTGTACAGAAGCTCCTTGAACACGTTTCAAATAAGGCAGATGTCGAACGCTATATCGCAACAGTAAAGACAACGAGTGATGATGACCGCACGAACGATAAGAATGAGAAAACAGGTATTTGTCTTGAAGGTATTACGGCAACCAATCCTGCAAACGGCGAGCATGTCCCGGTCTGGATCGCAAACTACGTGCTTGCAAACTACGGCACCGGTGCAGTGATGGCAGTGCCTGCTCACGATGAACGAGATTTTGAATTTGCGAAGAAATATCAATTAGAAGTAAAGCAAGTAATTGCTCCGCTTAGATACGATCCAAAAAATCCATTTGTGAAAGAATGGCCAATTGTTGAGCGTCACATGGTCCAGGCTATAGTTAAAAACCCAAAAGATGATAGGTATCTTTTGTTGCAATGGAAAGAATTGCCATGGATTACTTTTCCTGGTGGCGGATTGGAAGAAAATGAATCAATCGAAAACTCTGCACTGAGAGAAATTGAAGAAGAAACCGGATTGGTTAATTTGAAACATATTGCAACATTGCCAGTTGTGCGAAGTGAATATAGTGCAAACCACAAGCAACAAAATAGAATTTCTTATTGCTATGGTTGTGTATTTGAAGTAACAGATCAGACTACTACAAAAGAAATAGCAGATAGTGAATTGAAGCAGCATGAAGTAATTTGGAGAAAAGAATCTGATTTTTCAGAAGAATTTGTATGCAGCGAATGGGATGTATGGAAAAAAGCATTACATAATAACTACAGTGTTTCTCTTACTGAAGAAGGTGCCCTAGTACATTCAGGAGAATTCAACGGTCTCACTTCAGAAGAAGCTCGAACCAAAATCACTGAATTTGTAAAAGGAAAAATCGTTACCAAATACAAAATGCGTGACGCAATATTTGCGCGACAGCGATATTGGGGTGAGCCGATTCCACTTAAATACGATAGTGAAGGAATCATTACGCCGCTTAGCGAAGCACAACTCCCGCTCACACTTCCAGACCTCACAGATTTCGCGCCAGCAGGAGACGGCGGAGCCCCGCTTTCCAAATCTGTAGAATGGGTATCCGAGGGCTATGAAACCAACACGATGCCCGGATGGGCGGGATCGTCATGGTACTTCTTGCGCTACATGGATCCGCACAATGATGCTGCATTTGCGTCAGCTGAGGCAGTGAAGTACTGGGGGCAAGTCGATATGTATGTCGGCGGGGCAGAACATGCGACCGGACACCTCCTCTACTCACGCTTTTGGAATATGGCACTCCACGATCTCGGATATGTGCCACATGCAGAGCCATTTGCAGCACTCCGCAACCAAGGACTGATCGCAGGGCCGGATGGCCGCAAAATGAGTAAGCGCTGGGGTAACGTGATCAATCCCGATGATGTCGTCAAGCAGCTTGGTGCTGATACGCTTCGCGTATACGAGTCATTTATGGGACCGTTTGAGGCGCATTTACCATGGTCGACCGATGGTATTGTTGGATCACGTAGATTTATCGAGCGCATGTATCGCAACCTCACCAGTGACAAAGTTGGTGCTACAACTGATCCTGCATTTCTCAAAGTACTTCACAAAACCATCAAAAAAGTCACTGATGATATACAGTCTTTCTCATTCAATACTGCGATTTCATCGCTCATGATTTGCAGCAATGCATTTGAAAAAGCAACGACTGTTTCAAGTGCTGATGCAAAAGTATTCTTGCAACTGCTCGCACCGTTTGCGCCACATATGACGGAGGAGTTGTGGTATGCGCTTGGCGAAACGTCCAGTATTCACTTCGCGCCATGGCCAACCTACGACGCAGCGATGCTCGTCGATGATGTGGTAACTATTGGTGTGCAAGTGAATGGCAAAGTGCGCGCAGATATTACTCTGGCAAACGATATGACAAAAGAAGACATAGAGAAGGCTGTTATGGAACTTCCTCGCATCAAAGAATACACGGACGGCAAGAAGATCAAGAATATCATCATTGTTCCAGGGCGAATTATAAACATCGTGCTCGAGTAGCCATAGAAGCTGCTTGTGCGCTATCATGTAGATATTATGTATCAAAAGGTCAGTGCGAAATTTAACACTATTTCTTTTACTGGCGTTCTTGTACTCTGTCTTATCCTTCCATTTTTCTTTTTGCCTGGCACTTGGAGCGGACTTAGTGCGGTGAAGGGAATCGTGTTGTATGGAGGTGTTTTTGTAACTTTTTCATGCTGGCTTGTCGCGCAGTTTGTCGATGGTTCACTCAAGCTACCAACGCATCGCATATTTGCCACGCTCGGCATATGGGTAGTACTTGCTGGGGTGAGTGCGCTCGCATCGTCAAATGTATCCGTGTCGCTCTGGGGACGAGGATTTGCAGTTGACTCATTTGCAACTGTTGCAGTGCTTGCACTGTTTACTTTTTTGATTGCGTCGTTTGCACGCGAACAAAAAAACCTCGTGAAGATATTTCTTGTAACCTTCGCGGGTTCTGTACTTACTGTTTTTTTACAGGTCGCACTATACCTTGCTCGAAACACACCTTTTGTTTCCAAATATCTCGCGCATGTTGCGAGTCAGGGCACACTAGTTGGCACATGGGTTGATTTTGCATATGTGGTGACCTCTACATTTCTGTTATCACTTCTCATGTACGAAGTGCTTTCACCAAAAGGTTTCTTCAAGAAACTCTCACTCGCGGCAGTTATCCTTTCGATACTTGTGCTCGTTTTTTTGAATTTCAAGATCGCATGGATGGTCACCATCATCAGTGCACTTCTCGTCTTTGTCTATACGTCATCGGTAGAGCGATCAGTTGCGAGATTTTTCCCGCAACTATCGGCTGCTGATGAAGATAGTACCAACACTCGAGCTGGCACTCGTTTCCCGCATGTGTCATTTGCGGCGCTACTTGTCGGCCTATTCTTCTTTTTGAGTAGTGGTTCTATTGGGACTGCGATTTCGAGCCGAGCGGGGATTACGTTCACTGATATTCGCCCCTCGTTTGAGTCCACCGTACAGGTGGCACGGGCAGCACTCTGGCATGAGCCAGTCTTTGGAGTAGGGGCGGGTCGGTATAGCAATGCGTGGAATCTATATCATCCGCTTGAGGTCAATCAAACGCAGTTTTGGAATACCACATTTGAAAGTGGTTTTAATACGCTCGGTACTATCCTTACTACCAACGGGATACTTCCAACCGGCGCGCTCCTTGTACTGCTCATCCTATCAATCCTCCATGGGTTTAGATTGTTTACCGCATCATTTCCTGATCGGTTTAGTCGTTTCATTGCGGTGGCATCACTGATCATGCTGGTTTCGTTTGTACTACTGCTTGTGGTTGCTGCTCCGGGTATGGTGCTTATCGCATTTGGATTTTTGTACCTCGGACTTCTCCTGGGAGTATCAGCACTTATTGGCCGCATCCAAGTGCGATCGATCAACTACCTTCGTGATCCGCGACTTTCGTTTTTTGTAATTCTGCTTCTCGTACTTGCGACGATGCTTGGACTTGCTGCACTCTACTGTAGTGCTAATCGATTTGCGAGTATTGTCTGGTACAACCGTGCCCTCATTGCGCCTGATACACACCAAGCGCAGGCGCGGCTTGATCGAGCAGTGTCGCTCTCGCAAAATGATATTTATTGGCGTACTCGAGCAGCACTGTTTACCAAACAGATCAGTGATGCTACCCGTACTTCATCGGTGGACAAGGCTGCGCTACAGACCTATTTCACCCAAGCAGAGCAAAGCGCGCAGGCTGCAGTCTCGTGGGACACTACTGATGCAGCAAACTGGCTCAATCTCAGTCAGGTGTACCAGCTCGTTGCTGGTACCAGTAACACTGATGCATACAACAACGCAAAACAGGCCGCAGATGAAGCCCGCAAAAGAAACCCGCTCAACCCAGCGTACGTACTCAATGAAGCGCAGCTTGCCATCATACACAGAGATACTACTGCTGCACTTGATTACATCAACCAATCACTTGCGCTCAAGCCAACCTACATCGATGCATTTGTCCTTCGTGCCCAGATCAGAGCTTTTCTCGGAGAACCAAATGCTCCCAAAGAAGAACTTACTGCATATCTTGCCCTTGCCCCATATGACGCGCAGGGCTACCTACTCCTTGGACAGGCAAATCTTGCTGCCAAGGATTACCAAGCAGCTCTCACGGCCTATACTCGAGCAGCACAGCTCGCCCCGCTTGATCTGAGTGCTCGTCTTTCGATGATCAATACGATGCTACTCATGGGCAACAAAGAGCAGGCGATTGATGCACTTGCGGTACTGAAGGCGCAGTTCCCAACGGTGCACGGTATCGATGAAAAGATTGCTGAACTGCAAGCAGAACAAGCGACGTCAGAAATCCAACCGATCGAAACAGGAACCAATACTACCAAGTCTAAGACAAAGACAAACTAAGTATTATGGTGCCGCGACTACTCAAATTTCTCAACCGTGATGTTGCATCTATGAATCAAGCAGCACTTGTCCTCGCAGTCTTTTCTGTTGCGTCGCAGTTGTGCGGACTTGCACGTGATCACCTACTCGCGTCATTGGTCGGACCTTCGGTAAGTCTCGATATTTACTATGCGGCATTTCGTATACCAGACTTTGTGTATAACTCATTTGGTGTATTGTTTTCGCTCACGGTGCTCATTCCGTTCATTGCACAGTATAAAGAAGAAGAAAAGGTAACGGGCAAAAATCATGGGATCAAACATTTCCTCAACACGATCTTTACGGTATTTGCAGCTGGCATGGTGATTATTTGTCTTGTTCTATTCGTACTGATGCCATGGCTCACCCATCTGACCGCCCCAGGATTTGACGCGGCTTCGCGAGCGACACTCGTTTCGTATTCTCGTATCATGCTCATCTCGCCATTTTTCTTTGGACTTTCGAGTTTGCTTTCTTCCTTTGCACAAGCACAAAAGAAATTTTTCTCATTTGCGATTGCGCCACTCTTTTACAACCTCGGGATCTTGATCGGTATTGTGGCACTTCGTCAGTGGTGGGGGATGCAGGGAGTGGTATATGGCGTGATCATTGGGGCGTTCTTGTATTTCCTCATTCAGATCCCGACCATTGTTGCTCTTGGGAAAGTACCGCGACTGACCACGAACATCGACTGGGCTATTGTTAGGCGTGTCATGAAGCTTTCGCTCCCGCGTACCCTCGGGTCATCGCTTACCAACCTCACCTTTATTGCGATGAGCGCGATCGCATCAGTACTTGCGGTCGGATCGATCTCGGTGTTTCAGCTTTCATACAACATTGAGAACACTCCACTCCTCATCATTGGTGTGTCGTACGCAGTTGCAGCATTTCCAACGATGAGCAAGCTTTTTGCAGAAGGGAACAAGAAAGAGCTCATCGCAGTGCTCGAGAGTGCGGTCCGCACGATTTGTTTCCTTGCGATTCCTGCATCACTCCTCATGATCGTGTTGCGCGCACATGTCGTCAGGGTACTGCTCGGTGCAGGGCAGTTTTCATGGAATGACACGAGACTCGTTGCGGCTGCAGTTGGACTCTTTGCAGTCTCGATCGTTGCGCAGTGTGTTGTGCTACTCATGGTGCGCGCATTCTATGCGACCGGTGAGACCAAGGCGCCACTTCGCATCAACGCATACTCGCTCTTGGTTACTGTCATTGCAACGACGGGGCTTCTAGTCCTGTATAGAAATGTACAACTCTTCCATGACTTCATGGATAGTCTCATGCGTATCGATGGGGTTGAGGGCGGCACCGTCATCATGCTACCGCTCGGGTTCTCGATAGGGCAGATCGCAAATGCGCTACTCCTCTGGAGAGCGTTTGCGAGACGCATACATGGCACACAGGCGGAGCACCGCACGCTCGTACGCACCGTCTCTCATATGCTTGCAGCTGGTATCATTGCAGCTGCGGCGTCATACGCAACACTACGAGCTACTGGAGAGGGGATCGCACAGCAGCATGCGATAGGAGTGCTCCTGCAGGCATGTATTGCGGGAGTAATCGGGTGTGTCGCGTACGCGATTGTTCTCAAGGCGCTTCGCAATGAAGATATCAACCTCTTTATCGAAACACTCCGCTCCCGATTCTGGAAACAACGCCCAGCCGTCGTGCCTCAGCAACAGGATCTATAACATATATAATTTTTTAGACTGTTGCGTTTTGTTTGATCAAGTCAGCTTTTTCTTTTCCCAAAAACGCTATTTTCTGCTATAGTCTCGGTACTTTTATGGACCCGAAACTCATACGAAACTTCTCTATTATTGCCCATATTGACCATGGTAAATCAACTCTTGCTGATCGCATGCTTGAGGTGACCGGCACGATCGAGGCGCGCAAAATGCGTGATCAGGTCCTCGACTCGATGGAGCTCGAGCGTGAGCGTGGTATCACGATCAAGATGCAGCCCGTCAGGATGCGATACAAGCATGATGGTGCCGAATACATGCTCAACCTGATCGATACGCCGGGACACATCGACTTTTCATACGAAGTATCACGTGCGCTCAAAGCGGTCGAAGGGTCGCTCCTCCTCGTCGATGCAACACAAGGTGTACAAGCACAGACACTCACCACACTCGAAATGGCGCGCGCAAGTGGTCTCGTCATTATCCCCGTCATGACCAAAGTTGATAGTCAGCTCGCTCGCCCCGATGATATCCGTATGGAAATCGCGGAGCTCCTGGACTGTGATCCAGAAAGTGTGCTCGCAGTATCAGGCCGCACGGGAGAAGGTGTAGCACAGCTCCTTGCTACCATCATAGAACGCATTCCACCGCCACGCATCGAAGTAGAATCACAAACGCCACGCGGACTTATCTTTGACTTCTCGTATAGCAATCACAAAGGGGTGATTATATTTACACGTCTCTACCAAGGGTCAGTTGCAAAAGGTGACGAGCTTATCTTTGCTGCATCGAGACAAAAGTTCAGCGTGCTCGAAGTCGGTGTCTTCACCCCAGACGCAACACCGACAGATAAACTCGTCGCAGGATCGATTGGGTATATCGTGACTGGTATCAAGCAACCCGGTATTGCAGCAGTGGGAGACACGATCACGAGCTTCCGCAACCCCGCGCCAGTACTCGCTGGCTATGAACAACCCAAGGCAGTTGTGTGGGCATCGATCTATCCGGAGAGTCAGGATGACTTTGATGAACTCAAGCTCGCGCTTGGTAAACTCAGACTTTCTGACTCATCATTTAGTTACGAAGAAGAAGTATCGGGCGCGCTTGGTCGTGGGTATCGCTGCGGATTTCTCGGGATGCTCCACCTTGAGATCATCACTGAGCGACTCCGTCGAGAGTTCAACCTCGAACTCATCGTGACACTGCCATCGATCACCTATCATGTCACCGTGCGTGGTAACAAAGAAGTGATTGTGTACTCCCCACACCTCTTTCCTGATGATGGAACAGTACTCAGTGTGCGCGAGCCATGGGTGACAGCTGATATTATCTGTCGACTTGATCAAGTAGGAGTGCTCATGCCATTTCTGTATACACATGAAGCAGAAGTCCTCGATGTTGCAAACTTTGCACATGATCGATCCAAGGTACAGTGCTACATGCCACTTCGCGAGCTCATGCGCAACTTCTTTGATGATCTCAAGAGTCTCACGAGTGGGTATGGGTCAGTTGCCTATGAAATCACTGATATGCGTGCTGCTGACGTGACACGTATGGATATTGCAATCGGAGATGAAGTCCAGCCTGCATTCACACGCATCGTGTCCAGGCGCCGTGTCGAAGAAGAAGCAGAGACGATGACTGAAAAGCTCGAAAAGATCATGCCTCGGCAGCAGGTAGAAATGAAGATCCAAGCAAAGGCGTTCGGACGCATCATCGCAAGCCGCACGCTCAAAGCCTTCCGTAAGGATGTGACTGGACATTTGTACGGTGGAGATGTCTCACGAAAAAACAAGCTGCTTGATAAGCAAAAGAAAGGAAAGAAAAAGATGCGAGAACATGCGAGCGTCAACATTCCGCACGATGTCTTCATCAAGGTGATGCGGCAGAATGATTAGCGGATCAGCGGACCAAGTGTAAAGATCAGCATACTTAGGATCACAAAAATCCCAAATATCTTGAGCCACAGGTTTGCTCGTTTTCTGTTATGATTGAATAGCATACCGTAATCCTACCAAAGAATGGCAAAAACACAATTTACAACTCAGGCCAAACAACTCTCTCCCAAAAAGCTGCTCGGAGCAATCGTTGCACTCGTTGCTGCATTTTTGCTTGGGACTTCAGTCTTTTCTGTGGCAGGCAAATATATCGCCATCAGAGGGCATATTCGTGAGCTCGAGCAAGAACAAGCAGTCCTCAGCCAAAAGCATGCGAGTCTGGTCAAAACAAACGCATACCTTGCAACTGCAGATGGCGAGGAGCAGATCCTTCGCAATAAATACAACGTCGTGAAGCCCGGGGAGGGAATGATACTTGTTATTCCTCCAGATACAGGCAAAGCCCCTATACCCGAGCCGTCCCGCATGTCGCGCTGGTGGAACTCCCTTCTCAGTGGGGTGGGTATCGGGCGTGATGAGTAGGTATGCTATACTGAGACCATATGAAAGAAATCACCATATACAGCACCCCCGTATGTCACTACTGCAACCTTGCCAAGGAATTCTTCAAGGCAAATAATATCGCGTATACGGAGTACAATGTGGCGGCAGATGCCCAAAGGCGCGCAGAAATGGTTGATCTTACTGGGCAGCTTGGTGTGCCAGTGATACGAGTAGGAGATCAGATTACGGTAGGGTTTTCGGAAGCTCACATGCGAGAACTGCTTGGTATGGATGCCCAGATGCGCATGGCTGCATAAGCATGCCCTCATAGTTTAATGGATAGAACAGTCCCGTCCTAAGGGATTGATGCGCGTTCGATTCGTGCTGAGGGCACTATTTGGTATACTGTACTCATGGATCCGAAACTTGAAGAACGACTGGCTGCTATCGAGCACATGGTGAACGAAAACAACTCTATGCTCAAGAAGATACAACGCAGAGCCCGTGCTGCTGCAGTTATGAAAGGTCTCTATTGGTTGTTCATCCTTGGACTTGGTATCACAGCACTCTCCATGATCAAGCCGTACTTTGAACAGCTCAAGCGTGCCTATGGACTTAGTGATAGTGAATCTCTTTCCAGGTATCAAGAGCTTCTCGATAGTACGAGATAGGTTGCTCGAAGTGCATTTTTCGGGTATAACATACAGACCAACAACCCGCTCAGATAGCTCAGTTGGTAGAGCATTCCCCTGAAGAGGGAAGGGTCGCCAGTTCGAACCTGGCTCTGAGCACAAAGTAAAAACCACCTACATGGTGGTTTTTTACTTTTTATATCGACTTAATCTTGAGGACTGATCGTCGCTTTTTATCAATCTTTGGAAGCTTGATAATGAGCATACCGTGCCGTTCGATTGCTTCTGCACCATCGATCTCTACTTCCTCAGGAAGCTGCACTACTCGTTCAAATGCACCCCAATAGAGTTCTCGAATATGATACGCATCATTTGGTACTCCCTTGCTTTCTTCGCGTTTGCCACGGATAGAGACCACATCACGCGTGATATCAATAGAGAGATGCTCGGGCACCACCCCTGCGATCAGGGTCTGAATAATAATCTCGCTCGGTGTCTCATAGACATCTACGGGGAGCTCGCCAACCTCTTCTGGATGAGCTGGTGCAGCTATAGTTTCTGGGTCGGAATGAACAGTGAGCTCACGCTTATCACCCTTTTCTGAGAGAGGGCGTTGCGCTTCCTTTCGTCCGAGTGATTGGTCTTTCATAATGATATCGTCATCGGTATCGTCAAAGCGGAGATTGCCGGCGAGTCGTTCAAAAAATGATGGTTTTTTCATATAGGCTTGGGTGCTAGAGGAGTAATGCGGCGGAATTTTTCCAGAATTATGTGGCTGATAATCGCAACAATCCACAAGTAGCCGTAGATTTGCAGAAAACTTGCAGTGTCGTTCCTAAGTATAAAAAAATTGAACGTACTATGCAAGAAGATCGCACCTGCAATACCGAGGAGTATCCCAAATCCTCTGATCATACGAGGTACAAGCGTGATCACAATACCTACGAAACAGCTCGCAACCGCATGCAGGAGTGTCGATCCAAAAAATCTAAGTCCGCCAGTGAGCAAACTCGCCGTCACATTGAAACTGAGTCCCGGTTTCAAGATATAAAATATATTTTCAAGTGCTGCAAAGCCGAGCGCGACCGCGATCAGATACATCGGTGGGTCGAGCGGGTCATCATTGTATCTGCTTTTGTATGCAACGATATAAAATACGGCAAACTTCAGTACTTCTTCGATCCCAGCCCAGACTGCGATTCGAGTAGTGTGATCGCTTATGATACCTTTTGCGATTGTTTGCAAGAATGTGGCAAGGAGAACACTTCCTGCGCCGAGTATGAAGCATACGAGCACTAGCCCAATAGGTTCACGCCCGCGTCTGACGAGGTGACGCCAAAATACCAGCCAAATAAGCGAAGGCGAGAGTCCTACGATGATTGCCCAGGTAGTTGGAGATGTTACAAGCGGGGCCATGGTTGTACCATGAGCAGTGTATCATTTCCCAATGTTTCCCATAGTGTTTCGGTAACGAATGGCATGAATGGATGCAGAAGTGTGAGTGATCCATCGAGAATATATCTGAGCGTTGCACCGTAGCCAGCTTCTTTTTTACTTGCTTCGAGGATCTCATCTGCGAAGCGTGTCCAGATGTAGTTGTAGAGCGATTCTGCGACAGTGTGGAGGCGGAATGCATCAAGGTCTCGAGTAACAGATGCAGCAAGTGCATCAAACTCATCTTTGAGATCTTGCTTGATATCACCAGCGTTTTCTTGCGACAGGACGAAGCGTGTGATATTCCAAAGCTTGTTTGCAAAGTGTTTCTGACCTTTGATTTTGTCTTCTGATATACGAAAGTCAGTACCGGGTGCCGTGCCATAGATAAGTGCCATGCGTCCAGCGTCTGCACCGTACTTCGCAGCGATTTCAAGTGGATCCATGGCGTTTCCAAGAGATTTACTCATCTTCTGACCCTTTGCATCACGTACAAGTCCATGGAAGTAGACAGTCTTAAAAGGAATACTATTGAGACTATACTTCGTCATTAATATCATGCGAGCAACCCAAAACGGCAAGATATCGTATCCCGTTTCAAGTACGTCGGTTGGGTGATAGATGTTCAAATCTTTAGTTTGCTCGGGCCAACCAAGTGTGGAGAATGTCCAGAGACCAGAAGAGAACCAGGTGTCGAGCGTGTCTTCATCCTGCGACCAACCTTCATCAGTAGGCGCTTCAATGCCGGTATAAATTTCATCCCCCTTGTACCAAACCGGAATGCGATGCCCGTACCAAATCTGTCGAGAGCTACACCAGTCGCGGAGGTTGTCGATCCAGTGGAAATACACTTTTTCAAAATATTCAGGAATGATCTTGATACCATCAACGCGAATCGCATCTTGCATAAGTTGTTTTAAAGATTTGTTGTCTCTATATGAAATAGGTTTATTTACGTCGATAAACCATTGCAGTTTGGGAAGTGGTTCGATGATGCCACTCGTGCGTTCTGCGGTCGCGACGTTTTGATCAATCGTTTCTTCTTTTTCAATCAAGTTTTCTTCCTTGAGCCAATTTACGATCGTCTCGCGTGCTTCGAGCACTTTTTTGCCCATGAGTCGTTCGTCACCGACAGTCATCTTCGCATATTCATTGATGACTTGCGGGCGAGGGAGGTCGTGCCGATCGGCTATTTCCCAGTCAGTCATTGAGTGTGCAGGCGTCACACCAAGCGCGCCGGTACCAAACGCAGGATCAACTTCTTTGTCAGCGATAATTTTGATGTGAATCGCAACGCCACAAAATGTTGCATCAAATTCTTTGCCGACAAATTCCTTGTACCGCGCATCATCTGGATGCACTGCAACTGCAACGTCGCCAACCTTGGTTTCAGGACGAGTCGTAGAAATAGAAATAGGGAAGTCCTTGCTGTATTTGAATGTATAGAGTGTCGCCTTGCGCGCCTCGTATACGATCTCGTCATCACTGATGGTTGTCTGGCCTTTGGGATCCCAGTTCACGATGCGGTGTCCGCGATAGATAAGTCCATCGTCATACATCTGTTTAAATACAGTGCGGACTGCCT
>CAYLWR010000011.1:0-10286 GCA_964387755.1 uncultured Candidatus Saccharibacteria bacterium
GAACAGCCAATCGGTGATGATGAAGACAAGAGCACCTTTGGAGAATTCATTCCTGATGACAAGATCCTTCGTCCTGACCAGGAAGCATCACGGCGCATGCTCCAAGACGCGATCAGAGGAGTACTCGAAGAAATCTCTCCAAAGGAAAAGCGAATTCTCGAAATGCGCTATGGACTCATCGATGGCGTGCAGCACACGCTTGAGGAAGTAGGGAAGGAGTTCGGTGTGACGCGTGAACGTATCCGTCAGATTGAAGCAAAGGTGCACGAAAAGCTTCGCCAAAACGATCGCATTCAAAGACTCCGAAACTATTTTGATTAAAAACTAATCCATAAAAAGCCTTTAGAAATAAGGGCTTTTTATATTGACGATTATTTAGTTCTGTGTTAAAATAAAAAAAGTTTCTTACAATTAAATATTAATTAAAAATGACAATTATTAATTTGCAAGAAGTAATTTCTGCAAAAGTTGAACATTTTTTTGAAGCACATACCGATCCAAGATCTGTAATAATATTTCATCTTAGTATTGATTTCACAAAGGATGATAAAAAATTCACCGATATATTTGATTTGTTGTTCTATCAACCAAGGAGCTATATGTTGGTTGGACATAAAAAATTTAAACATGGAATAGTGGATGAATATGATGGTGAATATCAAACAGTGGCATATCATGATACGGGATGGAATATAGACGGTTTTACTTTTCTGGACTATCTATACCGTACACAAGTCTATGATATTTCGTTGAATGAAATAAAAAGAACTCTAGGAAAAGTAGATCTCAGTAAAAATGAAAAAGCTTTTGTTTTTAAGGAAATGGATTAACTTATTTATTAACAAAAAAGCCTCGATAAATTCGAGGCTTTTATTATTTCTAAATTTATTTTAGAAACTATTTCAGAAGTGAATCAATATCCTTCTTCATATCTTCGTATGGATATGCACCGGGAACAATGATTTGTTTACCAGTCTTGAGATTTACGAGGATAGAGAATGGAGTTCCTTGTGCGCCGATCTTTTGTGCTTCTGCACTGTCAGCTTTCACACGATCTGATGCAGCAGTACCTGCAACACATGACTTAAAGAGTTTCGCATCGATACCGTGCGCTGTTGCAAATGTAGTGAGCGCTTCATTACTCTTTGGATCTGGATTGAGTGTCACATTGATGAGCTGATCGAGATACGGTCCAAATGCTGCATTACCACCAAGTTCCGCTACACATTCGAGCGCCACAGCTTCAGTTGCTGCATTTGGGTGAAGTGAGGTGAGCGGGAAGTAACGGTATACCCATGCAACTTTTCCGTTGTAGTTGTCTACGAGCTGCTCGAGTGTTGGATGAATCTTTGCACAAAATGGGCAGTCTGAATCAGAGTATTCAATGATCGCAACTTGTGCATTGGTTGCATCACCGTGAATGCGATCGTTTGTTCTGATCACCGCAACATCAGCTGGCACTGACGTCACCTCTTGTGGTTCTTGTGTGTCAGCAGTTGTTGGAGTTGTAGTCCTGGGGCTAAGAATGATAATGAGCGCAATTGCGATCACGACTGCACCAGATAGTATGGCTGCAGGCAGGCTGATCGTAGCCTTTTTTGGGGTTGGTTGGGTATTTGTTTCGTGGTCCATGCTTGGTAGTATAGCGCATGTATTCTCAGATTGAAAAAAGTCTGTTCTATGCTATAGTCAGGATCTATGAGCGCTGGCGAAATAGCTATATATTTCATCACTTTTTTGGCTGTATATGTACAGGTTTTTTTACTGGTGACATTTATTCAGAAACGCAAAGAACTCAAGGCAACGATAGGGCTTCCAGTGCCAGTGCTTGATCACTATCCAAAGGTTGCGATCATCGTCCCGTGTTGGAATGAAGAAAAAACAGTACATGGCACTGTCGCATCACTGCTTGCGCTTGACTATCCACAGGACAAACTTGAGGTTATCGTTGTCGATGATGGATCTACTGATACGACTTGGCAAGAAATACTCCAGTACAAAGACACTCCGCAGGTACGCATTTTCCAAAAAGAAAATGGCGGCAAGCATACCGCAGTGAACTTTGGTATTCAACATACCGATGCCGATCTTATTGGGTGTTTGGATGCAGACTCATTTGTCCAGCCTGATGCGCTCAAGCGCATGGTGCACGTATTCAACACACAGCCCGATGTGATGGCGACAGCGCCAAGTATGATCATTCACGATCCCAAAACTCTCGTACAGTTCGCGCAGCGCATCGAGTACAACATGTCGACCTACAACAAAAAGATGCTCTCATTCCTCGGTGCTATTCACGTAACTCCTGGACCGTTTTCTATCTTTCGTAAAGAAGTCTTTCAAATCATCGGACTTTTCAAAAAAGCACATGGTACCGAAGATCAAGAAATCGCCTACCGCATGCAGGAGCATCACCTGCGCATCTATCACTGTCACGATGCGGTCGTCTACACTTCTTCCCCTGATACAGTGAAGAAACTCTACAAGCAGCGCCTCCGCTGGATCTATGGATTCATTCAAAATACGATTGATTATCGACGGCTCATCTTCAAAACAAAGTATGGCAACTTTTCATTCTACACACTTCCCGCAGGTGTTATCTCGATCTGTGCCGTCGTGTATCTCTCGTTTGCATTGTTCTACAACTTCATCATTTTCATGATCAAAAAGATCACCCAGTGGTCAGTCGCAGGATGGCATACGTCTGCGGTATCATTTCACTTCGACACCTTTTTTATTAGTACGCGCACGATTGTGTTTGTTGAAATATTGATCTATGGACTCGTGGTGTTTGCGGTGATTGTTGGATCATCGATGACTGGGCGCAAGCAAAAAGTGAATTGGCATATCATTCCATACATTTTGATGTATAGTGTGGTATCACCATTTTGGTTACTGAAGGCAGTGTGGAACACGCTTCGTGGTCGCAGACAGCCGTCATGGCGATAATATAGTATGAAAGGATTTACCAAATACATCGTAGTGTTCGTCATCACCGTCGCCATTTTTGGTACGGCGTGGTATGTGAGTTCATACTTGAACGCCCGCAAGTTCGCACGCCTTCAGGAGGAGCAGAATAAAATTTCTATAGATATTCTCTCATCTGAGACGCAATTTGAACTTCTCAATGATGATACCTGTAGCGCTGAGTCAGTGTTCTCACATGACCTCGCATCACTCGCGGAGAAGATCTCATATAGTGAAAAAAGTGTTGCAACAACCGAGGAGATCAGTACGCTCAAGAAACAGTACACACTCCTTGAGGTTCGCGATTTCCTGCTTACCAAGCGTGTTGCAGAGCGATGCAAGCAGCCATCCATGACGATACTCTATTTCTATGGCACGTCTGAGAAATGTCCCGACTGTGTGAAGCAGGGATATGTACTCGATGCATTTCGTGAGGCGCATCGTGAGGCTCGTATTTATGCCTTTGACTACAACCTCGATCTCTCTACGATCAAGGCGCTTCGAGATATTTACAAGGTAAGTGGTGATCTCCCAGCATTAGTGATCAATGAAACGACATATAGTGGTTTCCAAAGCTTTGAGCAACTAGAGGCTGCTGCAAAAAAATAACACTAGCTACGTGTGCTACACTACTCCTATGACCAAAAAACTATGGGGAGGAATTATTGTTACTATAGTAGTCATAATTGCAATTGTTGTTGCACATAACCAAGCGCCTGCCAGTAATCCAGCGCCAGTAGCTGACGTAAAAAATGAAGTAGTATTTTATGATCAAGTAACAGGTGAGGAAATGCCAGCAACGTTCTATGCTGACAAAGTGACCTTTACCAATACCAAACTCGGCACTATGACACTGCCGCAAGCTATCTCTGCATCAGGTGCGCGCTATGCAACTGCAGATGAAAGCATAGTATTTTGGAACAAAGGAGACTCAGTATTCATCACCCAAAATGGCGTGATTATCTTTAATGGTTCGACAGGGAAACCAGAAGCACCAAACGGTAAACTTCCTGCAGGAAGTGCTGCACCAGCAGATCCGAGCAAGCTCATTGGTACATGGGTTTGGCAACGAAGTACTATGAATGATGGATCTGTAATAACTCCAAATAAATCAGGCGCATTTACTATGACGTTCGATACCAAAGGTCATGTAGGCGGCAAGACTGATTGTAATGGCTACGGTGGTGACTATAAGGTTGCAACAGATGGTGTGATCAGCATGAGTCAGTTTGTAGGCACACTCATGTACTGTGAAGGTTCTCAGGAACAAACATTCACCGGACAGCTTCTCAAGGCACAGAGATACTCGCTCGATGCATCAGGAACTCTTACAATCATCTCTGACACTGGATCGCTCGTATTTCGTAAGTAGATCTATGGATGAACGATCAACACATCACACGCGATTTATTCTAGTGATGTTTGTTGTCGCATTCTTGTTCATAGTTGGCATTGCAGGTCCTGATCATCCGGTGCTTGGTACCCATAATACCGCAGTCCTCCCATCGCTTGCGCCGGCAGTTGTTGAACCACCACTCAGTGAGAATATTGATTCGCACGCTACTCCTCCTGGTGCACATATTGCAACACCTGCCGAAGTTCGCGGCGTATATACGACTGGCTGGAATGCGGGTACGACTAGGGGACTTCGGCACATTCTCGAGCTCTTTGATGGCACCGTACTCAACAGTGTCGTACTCGACATCAAGGATGCGACGGGTAAACTCTCGTATCAACCGCTCGATCCAGAGCTCCGTGCGATCGGTGTTGGTACCAACCGTATCAAAAATCTCTCCAGTGTGATCGATGAGTTCCACACGCGAGGCATCTACGTGATTGGGCGACTGACAGTGTTTGAAGATCCGTTTTTTGCAAGTTTGTACCCATCAGAAACATACACCGATACCCGTACCGGTCTCCCGTGGAAAAATTTCAAGGGTCTCACTTGGCTTCGTGCAAACAGTGATCTAGCACGTGCGCATATTGTTGCTATTGCGCGAGATGCCTATGCGCAAGGATTTGATGAGATCAATGTCGACTATGTGCGGTTCCCATCAGATGGCGATCTCAAAGCCCTCGACCTTTCATCATTTACCAAAAATAAACAAGAAACGATCCACGACTTCTTCCTTGCGCTCGATACAGCGCTCGACGGGATCCCATTTTCTGCAGATGTCTTTGGACTCACGATGTCAGCCAATGATGATGTTGGGATAGGGCAAAAGGCAGTCCTCATTGCACCCTCAGTCGATGCGCTTGCGCCGATGATTTATCCATCGCATTTCTGGAATGGCACCTATGGCATCCCAGTACCTGCCAAAGAACCCTATGCAGTTATTCATAAGTCACTCTCAGATGGCATCGCGAAACTCGCTGCGATAAATATAGGTAAAGAAAAGCTTCGTCCCTGGCTTCAAGACTTTGATCTTCTTGGCGTGCCGTATGGAACAAGCGAAGTGCGAGCGCAGATCCAAGCAGTAGCAGATCTCGGGATTAATTCATGGATGATGTGGGATCCTCGTAACATCTATCACAAGGACGCGTTTATTTTAGAGCCAGAAGTCGGGCTCGAACCGACGACCACCCGTTTACAAAACGGGAGCTCTACCAACTGAGCTATTCTGGCGTACGACCCTATACTGGGTCGATGGATGCAAAGACTATAGCATGTTTCGCTGTTTGGGCAAACGCCTTGTCTTTGGTTTGGGAGCACTCGGGGAGATTGATTTGAGAAAGTACGAAGATGGTCCTTGAGTGAGTCCAGTCAACGCGTCGTGTTTTACAAACGCGCGAGCTGATGTTGGAAAGACTTTTACGAAAAACTTTCGAAAACGCTTGGTACCCCAGCCGAGCATCTGGTTGGTGTAGAAGGAGACACTATACCATCCGCGTCTACCCAGCCGTGCGAGCAGTGCTCCGGTTGCAATGAACGATCCTGATTCTATGATCTCCAGTGGTACTCCTTCTGAAATTTTCCACGATAGATACATGCTGTAGAGCCAGAGTACAAATACAAGGCCTACGAGCACGATCAGTAGCGCTATACTCATGCACTAATAGTATACAACACGAACTTCACGACTTCGCCACCGTTTTCTTTGGCATAGGCGCCAATGGTCTTTTCTGGAGCTTTGAAGAATGGCTGGTCGACAAGGGTCTGTTCCTTGAAGTATGATGCGATTTTACCTTCCATGATCTTTGCTTTCATATCTTCAGGTTTGTCCGTTGCATCAACTTCTGCCTTGAGTACATCCATTACTTGTGCGCGATCTGCGTCACTGATCTCACTGACGTGTGTGTAGCGAGGCTTCATTGCAGCTGCGTGCATTGCGATATCCTTTGCGACATCAGCAGAGCCTCCGGTGAGGATTGCGATTGCTGCAGCCTTGCCGGTGTGGTGGGTGTATACACCGACCGTATCGCCAGTGACTTCGGTGATCTCACCGAGCTTGATATTCTCACCGATCTTGAGCACGACATCGTTGATGAGTGTCTGTGACTGCTCGCGTGCAGCATCTGCACCGCTTTCCCATGCGATATCTGCGAGCTTGTTTGCAAGTGCGATAAAGTCATCGTTCTTTGCAACGAAGTCAGTCTCACAGTTGAGGATGAGAGTGAGCGCGCGTGTGCCATCAGTACGCGCAACGATGAGTCCATCTGCTGCAGTACGGTCAGCTTTCTTGTCTGCGATCTCAGAACCTTTCTTGCGAAGGAGAATGATCGCTTTCTCCATGTCGCCACCTGCTTCTTCGAGTGCTTTGCGGCACTGCATAACAGAGACGCCAGTAGCATCGCGAAGTTCTTTTACTTGTTCAGTGGTGATTGTAGACATTGTGTATATGTTGTTACGAGCGAATAAAATTTCTATTTGGTTCCTGCAAAGGCGTCCTTGAGTATACCAAGGATTGTCGAAATACTAGAAGCAGATGAGTCGTTTGCAATGATCGGGTATGAGATGCCGCGGATAGAACAGTCGGTGTTGCCGATGGCGATTACCGGAATATTCATCTTGTGCGCTTCGAGGATGGCAATGTGTTCTTTCTTGCTATCCACAACAACCATCGCATCAGGCATCTTTTGCATACCGAGCAGTCCTGCGAAGTACTTGGTAAGGCGTTCCATTTCTCGATTGAGAAGCGCTTGCTCCTTTTTGGTGTACTTTGCGTATTCACCACTGACGCGCTCTTCTTTCATGCGCTCGAGTTTATCGATACGCTGTTTGATCTGTGGGAAGTTGGTGAGGATGCCACCGATCCATCGTTCAGTCACGTAGGGCTGACGAAGTGCTGATGCGATCTCAGTTACTGCAGCTCGTGATTCTGGCTTCACACCGACGAATAGCACTGTCTTGCCAGCACCACCAAGTTCTGCAAGGAAGCTCGCTGCTTTTTCAAGCTGCGGGAGGACCTTTTCAATATCAATAATGTCCGATCCATTTTTGTTACCGTAGAGGAATGGGGTCACGGTTGGGTGACGACGGGTACGAGAGTATCCGTAGTGCACACCTGCTTCCATAAGAGAAGCTGAGATATCTTTTTTCATACAATCTGTAGCAGGGGAGAGCTTTAATCTACCCTTAATTACTGAATAATTTCATCCTGAGATGAGTCAAAACAATAGCATTTTGAAGGCGTTTTGGCAAGGAGGGATATTTGACTTATTAAATTTAATATGTTACAAACATTTTGATAAAAATGTACATATCAAAAAATAAAAATTATGATACAAAAAACTCTAATCTACTCTATGGCTATAGGGGTGGCGGTAGGATTTGCAATAGCTCAATTTATCTACCAATTATTTACCGAACAAGATTGGGTCAAGGCTACGGTAAGATCTTTTTTTGGAGCAGGGGGGATAGCTGCATTATGTATTTCTATAGGTTTTGTTCACTAAGTTTTGATTGAATCAAAAGCTTGTTTCTTAAATTGAAGCAGGCTTTTTTTATTACCTAAAATATGCGATTATAGGGCATGCGACAGAGCAAACTGTTTACTAAGACGCGCAAAGAAAGTCCTTCTGACGAAGTGGCAAAAAATGCACAGCTCCTCATCCGAGCTGGTTATATCCAAAAGGTAATGGCGGGAGTTTACATATATACACCACTTGGTTTGCGTGTACTTGAAAATATCAAGCGCATTGTTCGTGAAGAAATGAATGCAATCGGCGGACAAGAACTCATCATGAGTTCTCTTCAGAAAAAAAGCACCTGGGAAGAAACTGGTAGATGGGATGATGATGTTGTTGATATTTGGTTCAAGTCAGAACTCAAGGATGGTACTGAAGTCGGATTTGGATGGTCACACGAAGAAGCGATTATTGAGATGGTAAAACAATATCTCACAAGCTATAAAGATCTCCCGATAAATGTGTATCAATTTCAGACGAAGTTGCGTAACGAACTACGGGCTAAGAGCGGTATCATGCGTGGACGAGAATTCGTCATGAAAGATATGTACTCATGCAGTATTGATGCAGAGCAGCATGAGAAATTCTATCAAGCAACAATTGAAGCCTATAAAAAGATCTATGATCGACTCGGTATTGGTCAGGATACCTACGTTACATTCGCATCTGGTGGTGCCTTCACAAAATTCTCTCATGAATTCCAAACCGTTTGTGAAGCAGGTGAAGACTTTGTGTATCTACATCGAGGTAAAAACATTGCTATTAACGAAGAAGTAATGAATGATGAAACACTTGAAAATCTCGGTGTTTCCAAAGATGAACTTGAAAAGGTTGCTACAGCGGAAGTAGGAAACATCTTTAATTTTGGTACCCAAAAGAGTGAGGATACGAACTTCATCTTCACTAATGAGGCAGGAGAAAAACAATATGTACACCTTGGATCGTATGGGGTGGGCATCACCCGTGTCATGGGTGTTATCGTAGAAAAATTTGCTGATGACAAAGGTATCGTCTGGCCAAAGACTGTTGCGCCATTTCACGTACAACTCATTGGACTTGGAGAAGATACGACAGAAGCAGATCGTATATACGATGAGCTCGTTGCTGCAGGCATAGAAGTACTCTATGACGATCGGACAGATGTGATGGCGGGAGAGAAATTTGCTGATGCAGATTTGATCGGTATCCCACTTCGAATCGTTGTTTCGAAACGTGCATTTGATGCAGGTGGTGTAGAAGTAAAAGCTCGATCGAGCGACGTAGTAAGTATAGTGGCACTTCCCAAGATTGTTGAATATGTTCAAAAATTTTACTAAACGGTTTTCAAATGACATTGGTATCGACCTCGGTACTGCGAACACGCTCGTGTATCTCAAAGGTCACGGCATCATCATCAACGAGCCATCAATCCTTGCCGTCAACAAAAAGACCGGTCAGATCGTCGCGGTCGGACATGAGGCCAAGAAAATGTGGGGCAAGACGCCGGCACACATCGACATCGTACGACCACTGATCGAAGGGGTCGTCTCTGACTTTGATATGACGGAAGAAATGCTCGCATACTTCATCCGAAAGGCAGAGAAGGTAAGCAAAAAATTCTTTCGTCCACGGGTGGTGATCGGTGTGCCGAGCGGGATCACGAACGTCGAGATGCGCGCTGTCTATGATGCAGCGATCGATGCAGGCGCGCGCGAAGTATTCCTCGTCGAAGAAGCAATGGCAGCAGCGATCGGTGTGCGACTTCCGGTCCTTGATGCCAAGGCTGCATTTGTCGTTGACATCGGTGGGGGTACGACTGATATTGCACTCATTGCGCTTGGTGGAGTGGTGCGCTCACTGAACCTGCGCATTGCAGGAGATCATTTCAATGCGCGTATCATCGAATACTTGCGCGATGAATTCAAACTCCTTGTTGGAGAGCCAACTGCAGAAGCAGTGAAGCTCGCGCTGGGCTCTGCGATCGAAACTGACTATCAAGAAATAGAAGTACGGGGGCGTGATCTCGTCACGGGACTTCCGCGTGCGCTCATGGTAACCGATGGAGATATTCGTGAGGCGCTCATGCAGCCGATTGCATTTCTGGTGGCTGGTATCAAAGAAGTCCTCGAAACTGCACCGCCTGAAATGATGGCAGATGTGCTCCAGAGTGGGATCATACTCGCAGGTGGTGGCGCGCTTCTTCCCGGACTTCCCGCATTACTCGCAGCCGAACTCTCACTTCCGATCCATATTGCGGATGATCCACTTTCTGCGGTTGCGCGAGGTACGGGTATCATACTAGAAAATTTTGATACCTATCAGAGTGTTATACTTCCACTCGATGAACATATCATTGTATAGAGACAAACGAAGACGAACGACGTGGCAGCTCAGTATCCGTGTGGTTGGTACCCTCCTTGGTATCGGAGTGG
>CAYLWR010000012.1:0-11082 GCA_964387755.1 uncultured Candidatus Saccharibacteria bacterium
CCTGTAACCGAGCAGGTGACCCTCCATCAAAGGGGTACAAAAACATCATGCACCCAACTCGTGATCAGCCAGCATTCCTGCGTATCACCTCGGCGCTCGGTCTCAATCCAGAAACAACTCCAGTTTCGTGTCCGATCGCAGGAGGTGGATGGGGAGGTGCCATGGGGCCATCGCAGTTCATTCCGTCGACATGGGAAGCGGTGCAATCTCGGGTTGCATCAGCGCTCGGCAAGTCATCTGCAAACCCATGGGTTGCCCGTGACGCTATTATGGCAACGGCGATCTACCTCAAAGATCGAGGAGGTGTCGGAAGTGAGACCAGTGAGCGCAATGCAGCATGTAAATACTACTCAGGACGCGCCTGTGATGGTAAAAAACCTGCCAACAGCTTCTACGGCAACTCAGTGATGTCGCTGGCCCGTACGATCCAGACAGATATTGACTATCTCATACAATATGGTGTTTCGAGGCGCTAGCATATCTGCTGAAGCGACCAAGGGTAGTTCTGGAACGCTTGTTTGAGTGTAACGAGTCCGTGGAAGAAATACCCTTGTGAGCTGAGGCGGTCTATGCTATAGTGCAACCCTATGAAAAAGGATATTCATCCAACAACATTTCGCCCAGTTATCTTTGTTGATAACTCTTCTGACGCGCAGTTTTTGATCGGCTCAACCGTCAAGACATCAGAAAAGGGAACCTACAAGGGAAAGGAATACGATCTCTATCGTGTTGAAATCTCAAGTGCATCACATCCGTTCTACACTGGTAACGAAAAGGTTATCGACACTGCCGGACGTGTGGATCGCTTCAAGAAGCGCGTGGCAGCTGCAAAAAAATAACAATACACTATTGATGCCGAGGCGGGCATTGCTGTCTTTGGAGAGCTGTCTGAGCGCAGTGAGTTTTCGGAAAAGATAGTAATGTTCGGTGAGGCATCTTGTCCTATTCCATGAACCTCGAAGCATTAAAACAAAACCACAAGACCCAATATCTCGCATCTGAATACGAGCGGCTTTTGAAACAACAACAAGAAGTAGAAGCACTTATCGCATCTGACCCAAGTATGGCTGAGATTGCAGCTGACGAACTCGCATCTCTCGCACTTCAAAAAACCGCAATTGAGGAACAAGTGAAAGCGATCGAAGAAGCAGAAAAAGAAGAAGAGGAATTTCCAAACGAAATCATTCTCGAGGCTCGCGCAGGTGCAGGAGGAGATGAGGCGGCACTCTTTGCACAAGAGCTCGTTGCGATGTATGAACGCTTCGCAGAGGCGCGCGGGTGGAAAGTAAAGCATATCGATGAGTACACCCTTGAAATCCGTGGTACTGATGTATACAGGCTTCTCAGATACGAGACAGGGGTACATCGTGTACAGCGCGTACCAGTGACTGAAAAAATGGGTCGTATTCATACCTCAACTGCATCGATTGCGATTCTGCCCATCCGCAAGAAAGTGAAGTTCGTGATCAATCCAGCAGACCTCGAGATGGAGTACTCGCGCTCTGGTGGTGCGGGCGGACAAAACGTCAACAAAGTCGAGACTGCAGTACGCCTCATTCACAAGCCAACCGGTATCGATGTGCGCAGTACTGCAGAGCGCAGTCAGGTAGACAACCGTGAAAAGGCGCTCATGATCCTCACCGCAAAACTCCAAGCCCTCAAAGAAGAGGAAGAAGCTGCAAAATACTCAGGTGATCGCAAGAGCCAGATCGGCACCGCAGATCGCTCTGAGAAAATCCGTACCTATAACTTCCCACAGGATCGGGTGACTGATCATCGCATCAGGCAAAATTTCTCAAATATTGAAGGCATTATGCTTGGCAAACTCGACAAAATCATCGATGCGATGCAGGCAGGTGTTGTAGGGGAGGCGAGTGACGAAGAGTAACTTGAGAAATATTGAAAATTTGGTATAGTAATGCCACCACGCGTGTATAGTTCAGTGGTAGAACGCTGTCCTGATAAGACAGAGGTCCATGGTCCGATTCCATGTACACGCACATGATTCTCTCTGTTGTCGCAACTCCAATAGGGAACCTTAAAGACATATCGCTTCGAGCCAAAGAAGTGCTTGCTGAGGCGACACTTATTCTTGCCGAAGATACTCGTACGACAGGACAACTTCTTAAATTACTCGAGGTAGAAGGTAAGAAAGAATTTGTATCAAGTCATGCGCAGAGCACTCCCAGTGCACTTCAAAGAGCGCTTGACCGTTGCGCTGATCATGAACATATTGCGCTCGTGACTGACGCAGGAACACCAGCTATTTCTGATCCAGGGTCGCTATTTATCGACCATTTTCGTACGACATATCCAGATGCATCGGTGGTCCCGATCCCAGGACCTTCTGCAGTGATTGCAGCACTTTCAGTTTCAGGATTTCCTACATCACATTTTGAATTCATCGGATTTATTCCGCACAAAAAGGGAAGAGAGACGCTGTTCAAAAAGATCGCAGACACTGACCACGCGATTGTCTGCTACGAATCACCACATCGTCTTATGAAAACCTTGGAATCGCTCGGGGGTGTACTTGGCGATCGACGCATAATGATCGGTCGCGAAATGACCAAGGCATTTGAGGAATATCCGCGTGGTACTACAGCAGATCTTTTGACGTATTACACTACTCATCCTGAGAAGGTACGAGGGGAGTTCGTCATCGTTATCGCTCCAAAGTAGTGTGCTATACTGACTGCTATATGGCTGCAAAACTCCGCATAGTACTCTGGATAGGTATCGTGCTTTTCTTTCTACCACTCTTTGGTATTCCGACTTTGTGGAAGAATGGTATCACTATCATACTCGGAGCCCTCGTTATCTATCTCGTCTTCAGGCTCAGGTATGCGTACAAGAAACTCAGATTTGAACATCGAGACGATGTTCCAGTAAGCCCAACTATTCATGGATAACCTCACGCCGCAAACACCTTCTCATATCAAAACAGGTCTCAAGACACTTGGGGGGCTTGTTATTGCGGGAGTGATCTTTTTTGGAGGCGTGTATGTCGGATACCAAAATCGTCCCGCAAGCGAAAAGATCACTTCTCTTTTTCACAAAGAAGCTCCTTTTGCTACTACGACTGACTTTGAACCATTTTGGAAGGCGTGGTCAATCGCCAATGAAAAGTTCGTTGGCTCGGACAAGACTTCTGATCAGGATCGTGTGTACGGCGCGATCAAGGGCATGCTCGCATCATTTGATGACCCATACACCACCTTCTTCACCCCTTCAGAAAATGCTATTTTCCAAGGAGAAATCGCAGGCTCATTTGATGGGATAGGTATTGAAATTGGAGAGAAAGAAGGAGTGCTCACCGTCATTGCTCCACTCAAAAATACCCCCGCAGAACGTGCAGGTATTAGAAGCGGTGACAAGATCATAGCTATTGGGGATACGACCACGAGCGATCTGGGGATCGACAAGGCGATCGCGCTCATTAGAGGCAAGGCGGGTACCACTGTTGACCTGACGATCATTCGAGAAGGGCTCCAAGGTCCAAAGGTGTTTACGATCACTCGTGAGAGTATCAGTCTGCCAACGGTTGATACCGAAACTCGGCCAGCGCAGCAGGCATTCATTATTCACTTGTATAACTTCTCTGCAAATTCTCCACAACTTTTCCGTGATGCGCTCGAGCAGTATGTACACTCAGGTTACCACAACCTTGTGCTTGATTTGCGTGGCAATCCAGGGGGATATCTCGATGCTGCAGTTACGATCGGAGGATGGTTCATCCCTGAAGGCAAAGTCATAGTCAAAGAAATCGGCAAGACTCCCCAAGACATCACGACGCATACTAGTACTGGTCCAGTACTCTTTCCTGCAAAGTCAAAGCTCGTGATCTTGGTTGACAAGGGCTCTGCATCGGCATCAGAAATTCTCGCAGGTGCACTCTCAGAGCAGGGAATAGGAGTCCTCGCTGGAGAGCAAACCTATGGAAAAGGTTCGGTGCAAGAAGTGATCAAACTCACGCGCGATACCTCACTCAAAGTCACTGTTGCAAAGTGGTACACACCCAACGGTGTCTCTATTTCGGAAAGTGGACTCACGCCAACCGTCAAGATCCCATATGTCGAAAGCAAGGATGGCAAGGATGCCCAGCTCGAAAAAGCGCTTACGTTGTTTACCAAATGAAAGTAATACTTCTCAAATCAGTACCAAAGGTAGGACATAAGGATGCGGTTGTCGAAGTCGCACCTGGCTATGCTGCGCACGCACTCTTTCCCAAGAAGCTCGCTATTCCTGCAACTGATGCAGCACTCCAAGCACTCGCGCGTCACACCCAAAGCGTCGCTGCTGAGAAACAAATACAGTACACACTACTGGACAAGGCAGTACAAGAACTCCGCGATCTCGCGGTCGAGATGTCCGTCAAGGCGAACGAGCAGGGGAATCTCTTCTCAAAGGTGCATACCAACGACATTGCGGCATTTCTCATGAACAAGCACCGTATCGCCATTGATCCCAAGCTACTACATATCCCTGATGGGGCGCTCAAACACCTGGGTACCTATACCGTGACGGTCACAGAAGGGGAATATTCATCGACATTTTCTATCACCCTTACAACATAAACCCCCTCAAAAGCGAGGGGGTGTATTGTTTATGAGCGATCGTCTACGATGTGTGCTGCTTTGCGAACGGTGACGGTTCCATCGAAGTTCTGCTTGCGCTTGTTGGTGAACTTCACATAGCCATCTTTTTCGGCGTAGAGTGTGTGATCTTTACCGATACCGACTGCTACTCCAGGGAGGATTTTGGTACCACGCTGACGGACGATGATAGAACCAGCTGTTGCAAATTGACCAGCGTAGAGCTTGGTACCGAGATATTGTGGATTTGAATCCGTAAGGTTTTTTGCTGCTCCTTGAGCTTTCTTATGTGCCATAGATGCTCTATCCTACCCGAAACAGCACCTTCTGTCAACGGGCTAGGTGCCTACGGGTTCTATGAGATATACTCTTGTAATGAAAGGCTTTTTGGGGAAATACTATATGGATGTTTTTCTGGGACTACTTGCTACTATTGCCGGATCGGCATTTTATGTTGGAATGTTGGTGGGTAGGAGAGGGGCAGGTGATCATTCGATCAAACTGCTCTGTTTGAACGAAACACTTTCCAAACTCGCCATACCGCTCCAAGCTCGTGCGCAGGAGCAAGCCGCTACAACAATAGCTGCCCCTACCACTGGTGCGTATGCCGGTTCAAAAAATGGCACCAAATACTATACGCCAGGTTGTGCTGGACTTGAACGTATCAAACCTGAGAATCGCGTCTGGTTTCAGTCTAGAGAAGATGCTACGCTGCAAGGGTATACACCAGCGAGTTGTTAATCATGTATAAAGCAGTCAGCAACATGTTTATGATCGGCGCATTCGGACTCTTGGTAGTCACGATTGCAAAACCCGACGCTGCAGATAGGGTAGCGGATCAAGTGCTCGGCGCATTCACCCAACTTCCCTCAAGTGCTGAATTCGCGCTTTCTCAGAGCAGCATAGAGCCACTTATCCCATCAGCTGTACCTACCTATTTGCGTACGCTCAGACCCGCAGTCAGCCTCATACCCATAAGTGATGCGGAGCTCGCCGCAGTCTCAATCAGTAACATCGTCGATGCTACCAATCGCGAGCGTATTAGTGCAGGACTCTCACCACTTGTAGTGAATAGCGCGCTCACCGCCTCTGCAAAAATAAAAGCAGATGATATGGTTACCCTCCAGTACTTCGAACATGAGTCACCAAAGGGAAGGGTTGTGTCAGATCTTGCAACGACTGCAGGGTACGACTATGTTGCAGTTGCAGAAAATCTCGCATATGGAGATTCGGTAGATGGGACAGCGTTTGTTAAACGGTGGATGGATAGCTCTGGTCATCGTGCAAATATTCTCAATCCGAAATACAAAGAAATCGGCGTCTATGTAGAAAAAGGTGTCTATGAAGGCCGCAGTGTTTGGTTCGCCGTACAACATTTCGGTGCAGATCGATCAAACTGTCCACCACTTGATATCGGACTACGCGACTCAATCGAAAAAATCAAACGAACTTTGGCAAAAGAGCAGGAGAGTATCACCCTCCAAAAGGCGCTTCTTACGGCTTCTGATAGGGCACATGATCAGGAATTCTTTGAAGCGGTTACTGCCCTCAATACTCAGATAGCAGAATACAATACGTCACTCGTTTTGCTTCAGGAAAAAATAAATCAATACAACCCTCAAACCATCCCATTCAATACCTGTGTGAATAGCTACAAATAGTAGTAGGGAGAAGTGCCTTTATTGCCAAGGCTATAACTTATCTTAATGTCGCACAATATATCTTTTACGACACTATATCCAATTTTTAAGAATGAATTACTAAGTACTTTCTATGCGCTAAATTATTTAATACTTCCCTAGCTACAAATATAAAAAGCTTCAAAAAATTTATTTCTTGAAGCTTTCCTTTAAGCTTTTTATGCTTACAACATTTTGAATGCCCAGCGCTCATAATCTGGATACTCAGTTTTTAGTTGTTCTTCGGTTCCTTGGAATGGAAATGATCTATCCTCTTCTGTGCCATTTAAATTAAGAAGTGTTCCAAGGTATGGTGAATCAGGATCACACCAGTGCGTAATAAATGCTAGTTCTTGCCTAGTAATACCTGGATTTTTTTCTTTGAGATGATTCATTTCTTCATTCACACGTACAGTGTCCATGTTTTTCATGGTTGGGATGAATAATTTCTTGGGCATATAAATCTTTTTTGAAAGTTAACTAATTTTTCACATATTACAATGTAGGTTTAATTATGTCAACTGTAAAAAACTAGCTTAAGCGAAATTTATATCTAAGGATATTATGGGATATTATGTTGCAATCGTAAAAAATCCGTAGAGTACGGCGCAGAAGTTAAGCACTGCGTGGCTTACCATAATCATAGGAAGATTTGGATACCGCATATACATAAGCGCAAATCCTATCCCCCCGATGAATGCGAGCGGAAGTCCGATCGAAAGATTCGGAAATATAATATGTAGAAATGCAAATAAGCTTGCATTTAGAATAACAATAAAAAACGGTGAGCGACTCAGCTTGCCCAAGGCCGGAATAAGAAATCCTCGGTATGCGACTTCTTGGAATACTGAAACAATAATAAAAAGATATAAAAAGTGTGGATGTGTCCACCACCTAGTCACTTCTTCATTGCCGATCAACTCGCCGAACTGTGCTATTGCGATAACTCCAACGATGGTGAATATCGTGTATGCGAGTGCTTCTCGCTTTGATGCGCGTGATATGTACCCGAGCATTTTGGGGGTCCACTGTTCTTTGTAGAGAATGTATACCAGTAGACTTACGACACCTACCAATACCAATGTTCGGAAACTGATTGGAATAATGCGGTACTGGAGTAGTAGCACTGGCGCAATGAATACCAGTATGATTTGGATGAGAATCTGAAGTTTTGTTGTCTTGAGATGTTGTACGGTTTCTATGAGATCCGGATGCATAGAGGAAGTGTATCATTTTATAACAAAATGATCCCCTCTTTTCTTTCTTTATAGTACTGTTGGTATGGTTACGAACACGGCTCTCCAGTGGTGAGGCTGTATGGACTTGTGAGCGTACAACCATCAGAGAACATTGTTTCTCCTGAATACTGCTGTTGGTAATAGTGGGTTGATTGTGGTGAAGTAGTTGTAGGATAGTACGATGTTGATCGGTAGTGTTCCGGTATGTATCGGATGATTGTGTACGAACCAACATTGCTTCTTGCGGTGGTGAAGTCAATCGGGAGCGTACTTGCAGTCAGCGCACTCCCAGCGCGATAGCTATACCCAGGTGCTATGGTTGTAGGGCGGATCAGTAGCAATATAATGATGATACCGATAATAATGATTGCCCAAAGCAGTGATTTGTGTGATGTGTCTTGCATAGGATAACTCGTATAGTTGATCTATACCGGCATCCTAGCACTTCCCTCCGAGGATCTCTAGTACTTGATATTTTCCCTATTTTATTGTTTAATAATGTTACTAAATATGAGAGAACGGTTGGAAAAAGTAATTGCACATCGTGGACTCGCATCACGCCGGGAGGCCAAGGATTTGATCATGCGAGGACTCGTGAACGTCAACGGAAAGGTTGTTACTGTTCCTGGATTTGGAGTTACCGAAACTGATGCAATCAACGTCATGCTCGAAGATAAAGAATCATATCTCGTCTATAAACCTCGAGGTATCGAAACAAACAAAACGACTAAAACTGCGCGCGATCTTCACGATGTGTATAAACAACTCAAGCACCTCTCACCTATTGGAAGACTCGACACGGAGTCTGAAGGGCTCATTGTCATGTCAAATGACGGAACATTGACAAAGGCGCTCACCAAAGAAAATTCAACTATTGGCAAAACATACCTTGTCACTGTTCGAGAATCAGTCTCTACTGCTGCACTTCTGCGAATGAAAAACGGTATTGTTCTTGATCGAATAAAAACAAAACCTGCAGAAACCACACGAAAGTCTCGCACTTCGTTTACTATTGTGCTCCACGAAGGCCGTAAACATCAGATCAGACGGATGTGTGACGCATGTAAGCTCACGGTTGAATCCCTTGTTCGTATTGGTATTGGTCACCTCAGTTTAGGAAGTATGAAATCAGGTCAGAGTAAAAAGTTGAGCCCAAAAGATGTAGAGCTTCTCAAGCACTAGAATTTTCGGCTATCATAGGCCCAGTGCAATAGCGCTTGGCGTTGCCGAGGACGACAATGCATATCACCTCGTCTACAATGCGCAGCAAGCTGCCCGATGTGCCGTCGAATCGCCTTCCACCGCTTGATCTGTCGCCTATCTTCGTCTGGAATGCGTCGACCCATATAGTACCTGCAATACCATTGGAACCATCCTCTAGGGTCATCTTTGTATATCCATCCCTTCTTTTGCCAGACTGAGAGTGGTTGGCTTGCATGTACCTTGAAATAATTTTTCTGAGGATCATGGAAATCAGGTGAAAGAAGGGATTGTTTGAACCAGCTTTTAGGAAATTCGTTTTGGCAGTCAGTCATGTATTTGCCACCAAATACGCCTATATGGAGCATTTCTTTGGGGGTGAGCATTGGCTTGAATTCGGGATCGAAATTCTTGCCCATCGGTGCAGAGAGTACATAGATGTACTTCTGTTGCATCTTGTCGTGTACGGTAACTGTTTTCATGTGTATTAGGTCAGTATACACTGCTCCTTGGTATACTAAAGTATATGCACACACTAGCGTCATTCGAAAAAAAACTCTTCAAGAAACTCAACACTCCCGCAAAAATTCAGGATTATCTCAATAGTATTTCATACAATTTCGAAGCAACAGGCGAAACCTGCCGATCGCCTCGTGAGGTGCTGCGCGCTCAGGCTGCACACTGTTTGGAGGGGGCATACCTTGCTGCGGCAATCCTTTGGTATCACGGCGAGAAGCCGCTCCTTCTTGATTTGCGGAGTACAAAGCGTGATCTTGACCATGTCGTCGCGCTTTTCAAACGAAATGGGTATTGGGGTGCCATCTCCAAAACCAATCACGCAGTGCTGCGCTACCGTGAACCGATATACAAGACTATTCGTGAGCTTGCACTCTCATATTTCCATGAGTACTTCCTAGATGATGGGACCAAGACGCTCCGTGAGTACTCACTCCCCTTCTCTCTCACAACATACGGTACTCGCTGGATCACGACCGATGAGAACCTCTGGGAGATCGGTGCAGAGCTCGATGATAGTCGGCATATCTCTATACTTCCTAGAGATCTGAAGCCCAGCTATCTGCGCAAAGCAGATACTGTAGAGATCGATGCAGGCAAGCTCGTCGAATACGAGAAACATTAGTATTTGCGAATGACGCCGCGCACAACTGCGGCAATCTGTAGATCGTGCTTCGGATAGATAGGTTTGAAGTCTTTGTTCGCCGGCTCCAGCCATACGGTCGTCCCTGTCTTGCGGAGATATTTCATCGTGAACTCTCCATCAACCTGTGCAATCACGATATCGCCTTCTTTGGCGACAGAAGTTCGTTCTGCGATCACCATATCTCCATCATCGATATGTGCATCAATCATAGATTTGCCATCTACCTCGAGTATGTAGGTGTTACTTTTATTTTTTATGAGGTAGCTTTCTATGTTGAGTGAGTCAGTAATCTCGTCTACTGATGCAGGAAAACCAGCTTTGACCGAACCAAGCAGTGGTGTGCTCTCGAACATATCAGTTGGGATAAGCTTTCCAAGTGCGTCCTTGGTCACAATGCCGGCAGCGATCAGTTTATCTACGAGCCGCGCAACTGCGTTTTTTGACTTGAAACCAAAAAGTGAGAGCATCTCCGTATAGGTTGGCATGCGCTTTTTGGATGCGTAGAACGAGATAAGTTTTTGTTTGTATTCAGTGTTCATACCACGTTAGAAGAGAAACAGCTGGACTATGCGGAAAAATGAAAAGAAAGGGCTTGGCTGTTTTCTAGAAATAAGTGTGGCATTTCTGTGTGCTTTTGTATAGCGGGTACTGACGCCGTACGTGGCTGGAGTATCGACTACGAGCGACTGGATACGATCAAGCTCTTGTTGGATGAGGGATTTGAATTGGGTCATAGTAGTGTTTATTGGAATTGAAAGATGTTTGTAAATCGACCAAAGAGACTTTTTGAGGATTGTGCTCGGATCTGTCGGAGGAGTGCTTTGTGTCGACGTGACTCATCGGTATACCGTTGTCCTCGCAAAATCTTGTAATCAATACGTTCATTGAGTGCTCGAAGCTCTTGGTATATGTTTTTGGTGTATTGCTGTCTTGTCATAAATTGGTTTGGTTGGACAATGGTTACTAATGGCGACCTGTATGTAGTATATGTGAACGATCGTTCACAATGCAAGTATTTGCATGTGGATAACTCGTATTTTTGAAAAAACGTATATACTGTAAGTATGAAAATCATTCGAGATACTGTTGCCCATTGGAAAGCGCACAATGCGCCACGCATGGGAGCCGCACTCTCCTACTATGCAATGCTTTCGTTTGTTCCACTCCTTCTTCTGCTTGTTACGTTTGCGAGCTATCTTTTCAATACC
>CAYLWR010000013.1:0-8171 GCA_964387755.1 uncultured Candidatus Saccharibacteria bacterium
ATATACTGATAGCCTTCGTACATAAGTCGGAGCACAAGCATGACCGCGGTGATACCAATGAGTGTCTTGAATGCAAAATCGAGAAATCCGTTGATATCACAGACCGCGTTAGGAGAAAGGGTTCCTTCTTTTTGTTTCTGGAGACAAAGGTCTGGATCCATGAGTTCCGAAAGTCCAGGCCATGGCGCAAGGAGGTGGTAACTTTTTTGTTCTTCGAGGGACTGTTCGAGCTTGCTTCCCTGCGGAACGATACCTTGGTCACTATCAAGGACACAGTTCTCACCCTTCACGTCTAGGATTGTCGTTGTATTCTTGAATGAAATGACTTGCCTGCAATAATACTTTCTACTTGGTGCAAGGCCAGTAATTTGGAAATAGTATGATCCATCACTTGCAACACCTTCTGGAGAGCTTGTGTCTACATTCACCCGGGCGTAGTTGCGTGTCTGATCGCCGACGATACTATCTCCTGGTTGGTCTACAGGAAAAGGATTTGCAGATATTTGCAGGTCAATCGCAAGACTCCCCACACTTCCGGTGTAGGTGGCAGTATTGATTTTGCCGCTGACGAGCACTTTTTGACCTGTTGCGTTGCTTGAAATAAGTGGCCAGTTGTACGGTATGGTGAGAATACCTGATTCTGTTTTGAAAACCTTTGGCGCAAAGGTGACCCCGTTGTCGTCTGAGTATTTGAAGCAGTACTGGTGGTTTGCTTCGAGGTTTTCCATTTTGAAGGTGTGATGATAGGTGCTTTGTCCATCAGCAACAGATACGGGTCCGGTGAGTATACTGTCACTGCAGACGCCAGTACTACTTACCGTTCGATATGCAGTGAGTGTGCCAGTGATCGCAATCTGGGGGTTGTTTTGGATATCGACACTGATATTTGCAACTGTTGCAGTTGTGCTGACCCCGATCGTTGTCTTGATCGTACCTGAACTGTTGAGCTGGCTGAAACTCACATCAGATGCATGTGTGTGACTCATTCCGAGGAGGAGTACCAGTATTCCAGTGCAGAAGAAAAATCGTTTCATAGTTAATTAAATATAAGCGTAAAGGTTTTTTCTATATGCTGCAAACTGTACGCAAAGGGTGTGATTGCAAGCGTGAGAATGCTTTTGCCTGCAGTAGTTGGGCGCGAGAGGCCTATTTCGTTGGGTTGTGATGGAGTAACGAGCTCACCATCAATAGTGGTTTTGAATTCGAGATTTGAAAGCAGTTTGTTCGGAAGAGAGAAATAAAATGGCTCACTGTGGAGCACTACCCCGCCCTGGGTAAGCGGGATCGAGTCGCTATAGCCGTGCGCGTAGTCTATGAACCCGCGCTTGTTTTGATAGATAACCACTGACGGATCCTGTGGGCTCACCCGAATACTTCCCGCCCCCTGAAACACGCCTCCTTTTGTCGTAACTTCAACAAATTCTTGGGGGTTAAACTCACTATGGGTAAAGAGTACGCTTGACTTGTTATATCCAGAGTCATTTTGGAGTGCAGATCCGTTGCGGGACCAGGTATAGCTTAGGTTTTTTGGAGCGGTGAGAGATGGAACTGCAGTGACGCGGACCTTGCCGTTGGGAGCAAGAAGCGCCTTTCCTTTATAAAATGGTGGCGTATACGAATCCGATGCTTCCCAGATCACATCGACACTCGCTGGACGCAGGATGACGCTTCCGCGCACTGTCTCAGACCCTGCACTTGTTGTTGATACTGATACCACACCCGTTGCACCGCTTGTAGGCGCAATGACGGCTATTGACGTTTTACCAACACCTTTAGCAACGATAGTGTTGTTGTAGACCCAGGTGAGGTTTGCCTGACTGAGATCGATACTATAGCTCGTCGCGGTGAGGGTAACGGTCTGTCCCGGTTCTGGGTTGATCGGGATGGTGTCGATCGAAATGTCATCTGTCACCATCTGTGCAGTGAGCTTCTGTGGGATGAATAGAAGTGTAAGTGCAAGGATAAGTGCACCGATATATTTCATATCGATAAGTATAGCATCTGATTAGGAGTTGTTTTGTTCACTGAACTCTTTTTTGGCGTTTCGTATGGAGATGACCTGAGATGGATCACTGGTAATGATCTGGTCTTCGGTGTAACTCGCGATAATTTTGATCGCAACATGCTTGAGTCCGGCAAAGAATATACCTTCCCCAACCCCACTTTCAAGCAAGAGAAACTTTTCTTCATCAGTGAGGTTGAATGTCTTTTGGAGGACATCCATACTTGAGGGTGATTGCTTGAGGAGGAGCTGGATCGATGAGTTGGTCACGATCGGTACGCCATACGGACTTTTCATGAAGTCCCCCACGTCTTGGGTGATGGTACAGAGACCGAGATAGTATTTGCGGCCACGCTTTGCGATCGAATACAGGAAACTCGCAGTATCATCAGACTTCATCATCCACCACGCCTCATCGACGACAAGGAGACGTTTTTTGAGTTCCTTGCGCACTGCGTTCCAGATGAAGTGTGTCACGATATACATCGCGGCAGGTTTGAGGTCGTCTTCCATATCACGCACAGAGAACACTACGAATTTCTTGTTGATATCGACGTTGGTTGGCTGGTTGATAAATGTCGCCCATGAACCGTGGGTGTATTTGGTAAGGCGCTGGAGTATGGATTCAGTTCCTTCCATACCAGTCAGTACCATCTCAAAGTCTGAGAGAAGTGGCGGTTCGATCGTTGCGAAATCGCTCTCAGGGGTGATGTCTTTGAGTGAGTATGTCTCAGTGATGGCACGATCGATGATCGAGTCTTCTTCGGCAGTGAGTCCTCCGAGCATGATACGAAACAGTCCGACAAGGTTGATGATGTTGCTACGGAGCACGTCTGCTGGAGACTCGTCAACGCGCGGGATTGGTAGATCAAATGGATTGATGTGGTTGTCTGATGAGAGTGAGATGTTGAAGTATCGCCCACCGATCGCCTCGGCGAGATACTCGTATTCTCGTTCGGGGTCGATCACGATCACATCCGTATCGAACATGAGGGTGCGAATGATCTCGAGCTTGGTCGCGTATGATTTACCTGCACCAGACTTTGCAAAGATGATGGAGTTGTAGTTTTCGAGTGAAAATCGATCAAAAATCACAAGGGATGAGTTGTGGCGATTTACCCCATAGAGGATGCCGGTGTCCCCGGTTAGGTCAAACGATACAAACGGAAACATACTTGAGACTGGCTCTGAGTTGAGTTTCTGGGTGATGCCGAGTTTGTCAGTGCCGAGCGGTACAACGGTCTTGAACCCGTCTTCTTCTTGAAAGAGGGTTGGTTTGATATAGATCATCTTGCTCTCGAGCATGCTCTTGATTTCACTCTCAGTACGGAAGAGATCATTTTCGTTATCAGCATAGATCGAGATATAAAATCCAACCTCAAACATCTTTTCTTGGGCTTGGGTGAGGTTATCGCGGAGTTCTTCGAGGTCTTGGTATGCAGTGTCGAGCATTGGATCGCGAACGAGACCTTTCTGCTGTCTCACAATGATCTGACTTTCGACTTCGGCAATTTTCTTTTGGAAGTGTTTGAGAAGTTCGGCTGTCTCTATGGGATTGATATAGATCGCCACATCAAAGATCTTGTCGAGGTTGATGATCGGGGTGAACCAGTTGTCGGTGAGATACCGCGGGTATGAAATCACAAAGAAGGTACGCACGGTCTTGTCACCGATACGCATCGACTTCGGAGTGATCTCGATCGCAGAGGGCGCGATCTTGTCTGCGAGCTCCATAGTCGCCCACTCGTACACCTCGCTCGGGAGAATAGGAAGTTTCTTGTCTTCTTTTTTTTCTTTGGATCCAAAGAGGGCCATTATGAAAGTAAGTATAGCAGTAGATTATGCTTTTGCCTCACTGGTTGTGTCGCCGGGGTTGAATGTCTTGTACAACAGTTCAATCATTTCTTCGGTACCAAGCTGCGCCACACGTAGTCCAACACGCGAAAGTCCCTGCTCTACCACAGACACACGCTCTTCGAGCTGGGTGCGCTGCTCTTCGAAGTCAGTCACTCCTTGAGCTGGAGTCTGTGATTTTGAGAAAAATGAGAGAACCTTCGAAAGTCCTTTTTGTTGGGTCAAAATCGGCGGGATGTACGGTACAACCACAAAGAATGTCTTGCGCATGATATTCACCTGATCAGTAAATGACTCAATGAATTGGATGTATTCTCGTGTCTGCACCTGTAGAAGCGATTCGGTCTGCTCCTTGAGGCGGTTTTGGAGGGTCAAAATATACGGTCTGATATCATACCGGCGTGATTGAATGACGATTTGTATTGGGAAATCAAGGGTGTTGAGGAAGTTTTGGAACTGCATGAGGGTCGCACGCTGCTCATCGTAGCTCTTCAGTGATAGGTTGATGGAGGAGACGAGTACTGCCATACAGAGTGTGCCGTCTTTGAGCACGGCGATACCATCGCGAACTTCTTTGACGGGGACGAATTGTTGTGCGGGGGTGCCGAGGGTTGCCATAGTTATGTATTGTTTGGATCAATAACGTCCAAACTCCATGAAAGAGTCTTGAGTTTACTCTCAGTGAGTGTACCACGGGTTTGATCACGAGAATCTTTTTCGAGCGATTTCTCTGTCTTTGGTTGTTGTTTGTGCCA
The DNA here is from genome assembly GCA_964387755.1 of uncultured Candidatus Saccharibacteria bacterium. Lineage (GTDB taxonomy): Bacteria > Patescibacteriota > Minisyncoccia > Phycocordibacterales > UBA9973 > UBA4124. The sequence continues at coordinate 4,612 of CAYLWR010000013.1, forward strand.
GAGATAGAGTCGAGAGCGAGCATAATACCTGATGAATGACTCAAGTACGTGCGAAAACGGCTTGTCATTGTATTTGAAAAACGCGAGTGCGAGTGCGAGTGCTGCGAGTGCGGGCGCTACGATGAGCGCAATGAGTCCCGGCAAGAATTTGAATGCGAGGTACACAAGCCCTGCCCCACCGGCAAGGTACGCAAACTGTCTGAACGTAAGTGGTCCAAAGACTTTGTCTTCAACATCGATGAATTGTGGAACTTTGAATTGCACACTCATAGTATACACGTAAAGTTTTAGTAGTTCTTTATCTCTGTTCAGTATAGTGATGATATGCAATCGAATTTTGAGGAAATTAGAACTAATGGCGAAGCGTTGTATAAAACGTTTGGAGAAGTGTATTGTCCTTATTTTAAGGAAGTTGTTTCATTTAGTGCTCAAGGGCTCGAGCATTTGAAATATAAGCGCCGCGATAGGGCACGACCAGATACAGACCAATATATGCGTTTCAAGCTTATACATCTTGCACCAGAAATTATAAAACTATCCCATACAGTACAAGGTGTATTGGAAACAAATAAATTTGAACAGATAAGGGTACACAACAGAACGGAACTGGTGTTGAAATATGTCACTTATTATGAATTTATCGCAATACTTAAAAGAAATAGAGTAAAAGTTATTATCAAACAGATCGAATCAGGTACCAAGGTATTTTGGAGCATTATTCCGTTTTGGGGAATGAATACAGCGACAATGACTCGCCTTCTTCATGAGGGAGATCCAGAAGAAGATTAAAAACAAAAAATCCGCCTGTGTGGCGGGTTCTTTGATGGTGCTTGGTCCACAGCTTTTGCCGTGAGAGGGCGAACCCTCCAAACACCTAGAGATACTATAACTCATACAGTATAACCCCGTCAACTACACTTCTGGTATTTCTCGATACGGATCGATGCGCTTTTCTGATGAAGCGGGTAGTGGTGAAGATTCTGCCCCACTGCTTGGGGTGCTCACATCCCGTTTAATCGGCGCAAGTGTTGCTGGAGCCGTGAATGATTGGTTGAGACGAGAGAGAATGTCAGAGGAATTTGTACCTATATTAGATTGAGCAGTGTCTTCTTTTTTGTTTAATTCTGCAGCATCTTGTGCTTTTTGTGCGCCAATATCTATAAAATAATCATAAATGTATTCAAAAAGAGAGTCTTGATCTTGTTCGGCAACACCAATAGCTGCCACCCTATCAGGAATTTCTTCTTGCTGAATATTTTCTGTAAGAGTATCGAAGACAAACGAATCAAGTTTATCTTTTTGGGTTTCTGAAAAATTGAATTTCTTAGAAATTGCATCTAAAAGATTTTTATAAGCATCTCCCCATAGAAATTCACGTGTTTCAGCCGGAGTTGCATCTAAAGATGTCTCAAGAGATTCTATGTATTCATTTCTTTGTTGTTCGTTTTCCATAATGGTTTTTATTTAGGTTCATCTTTTGGCTTATTTTTATCTTTTTCTTTCTCAAGTTTTTCTTCTGCTGATTCCTTATTCTTCTTTATATTTTTGAATGCGTTATATTTGTCTTCAGCTTTTTGTTTTGTTTTCGCAGCTGTTTTTACAGCATCTTCAGAAGGTGCACCAGGCCCACCTTTTTTGTAGGCATCTTTAATTTTTTCGTATTTTACTTTTTCTAACTCGGCCTCAGCAGAAAGATCTTCCACATACTCCTCAAGATGTTTTTCGTAGTCATTTATTTCTTCTTCTGTGAGATCATCAGTTGCCTTACGAAGCTTCTTTCCTACCATTTCCTTAATATTTTTATTGATCGCATCAATCTCAGCTTGATATTGATCAACCTTACTCGTACTACCTTTCATTTTTCGATACGACTTGATTTCGGCTCGCGTAGCTGCATCGAGCGCTTCTTGTTCGAACTTGAGGCGCTCAGCGCTTATCGTAGTTGTACCGAGAACTGTTCCAAGGGATGCAACAAAACCTCCCATAACTGAGCTCATTAGTCCTCCTGCGCCACTACCATAAGCAGCGCCAAGACCCCATAGATATTTGCGTTGTTTGCCGTCCTTCATCCATATTGAATTTTCACGTAGTTCCTGAGCGTAGTTGAGCTTCATTGCATTACCTAAATCTTCCGCTGATTCAACCTTACCGAATTCTTTATCGATCTTACTCATTTCTTTTTCATAATTTTTCTTGTACTCGATACTTTCTCGAGCGGCATCTCGTTTGGTATGATCATCTGCGAGAGTTTTTACAGCCTGAAGCTGTAGACGCTGTATATCTTGAATTTTTCCTTCACTTTTAGCAAGGTTTGTTTTTGCTGCAGTGAGATCAGTTTGGGCTTGTTGTTTTTGGGCATCAGAAAGCTTGTTGTTTGATCGAATATCGGTTTCAAGACTTTCGATTTTCTTCTTGGTGTCTTTAACTTCTTTCTCAAGTGCTTTTTTCTCATCACTTTGTGTTTTGAATGCAGTATCGGTTTCTTCAAGATATCCATGAAGAGCTTTATTACCAATCTTCTTGTCTTTCTTGTCTTTCCAGTACTTTTTAACCTCGTCGTCACTGAGGTATTCGATCTTTGTTCTTTCCTTAAGGTTCTTTTTTATTTCATCCTGACGACGCTTTTGCTGTCCTTTGTAGCCACCCTCAAAACGTTTCTCCCCAAGACCAATATTGTTGCTAACTTTATCTTGTATTTTTATACCCATTGCGTCTAGCAAAGGATTTTTCTGAGCAACAGCGCCAAGTTTGCTTTTACGGAAATCCCAACTCGATGTTTGCGTCCAGTTCAAAGCCTGGTTTGCAAATTTTGCAGCACGCCCGTCTCCTGTTGCTGCCCATTGACCAAATCTTGTTTTACCAACCGCTTTTCCAATACGTGAACCAATTCGCGTTCCTGCAAGTGCTAGGCCACCACTTGCTACACCAATAGCTGCTCCCCCAACAACACCTGTTGCTTTTTCTGCCAGGTTCTGAATACCATTACCTATATTTCCTGCAAACTTCTTCGCAATATCGACGCCCTGCTTGATCATGAAATACACAATGATCATCGGTACTGCAATACTAATGATAGTAGTGAAGAATGACTTGTCGACATCACTCGTAATGATCTTGAGGAATCCGGTGTCGAGGAATGAATAAATAATATAGAGGAAGAATACAAAGATCGGCGCAAGGAGTGCATAGTTGGTGAGATCTTTTGCCCAACTCCCCCATGAGAGTTCTTTGATACCACCGACGAGCGGCATGCCGCCTTTCGTAAGGACTGCAAATGGCGCAAAGATCATAGCAACGTAGAGACCAACGACGCGCCCGATGAACATAAATGCCACCTTCCAGAACATCATTGCCACTGCAAACATAATAGCTGCTGCGATAAGTGACACAATGATGAAATATCCAGCTACATCACTATCATCTTCTGCTGCAAGATTGTTATCTACATTACGTACTGATTTTGCTGAGTTGAGTGTTTCTGTACTGAATATCTTTTGAGGGTTGAATGATGAAACTATCTTGCTTGAGAGTGACTTATAGCCCCCTGGGCCTGTAAGAAA
>CAYLWR010000014.1:0-4995 GCA_964387755.1 uncultured Candidatus Saccharibacteria bacterium
CTCGAGCGACGCGTTGCCTTGTATCAGATCATCTCACATGTCTCAAATGATCTGATCAAGCAGTACGGGAAGCGGGTCTTGTTTGGAGGATTTGCTCGTACATCCGGACCCGTATTTGCTCCAGACCCCAAACTCACTGCAGGGGAGCTTCCAACCTTGATCCAAGACATGATCGGACGCATCCCGCCTCCACCAGCTGCGAAACCTGCGGCACGCGTCACTGCAACGATCTCTATTACTGAAGTGATCGACACCTTGATCGAGCGTATCAACCGTATGACGAGTGTGTCATTTGATGCTATCCGAGTACATGCACCCGATGGCGACTCAAAAGCTCAAAAAGTCTATACGATAGTGTCATTTCTTGGTATGCTAGAACTCGTACGGCGGGGACTCGTGGCCGCAAATCAGGATGAACAGTTTGCAAGCATTGCGCTTGAGCGTGCGCCTGACCAGTCAGAAACTATATGAATCAAGACACAGCTATAGCCCAATCCATCGAAGCCATCCTCTTTGCAACTGCAGAACCGCAGACCTATACATCGCTTGCCAAGCAGCTCGGCGTAGCTGTTGAAACAATCGAACGCGCAGTCAAGGAACTCACTACCACATATGAAGGCCATGGGATCGCCGTTGTCGAGCTCAACCAAGTCGTGAGTCTCTCTACGCGTGCCGAGCATAGCGCGCTCATTGAAGCGATTCGCAAAGAAGAACTATCCAAGGACCTTTCCAAGGCATCCGCAGAAACACTCGCCGTTATCGCATATGCTCCAGGAGTATCGAAAGCGCAGATCGAGTTTGTTCGCGGAGTGAATGTCTCATACTCACTCAGAGCGCTCATGATGCGTGGACTGATTGAATCAAAGGGGGCAGGGAGAGCGATCACCTATCATCCAACGCTTGAGCTTCTCGAACACTTTGGCGTATCAGCTATTACTGAGCTCCCAAACTATGCCGAAATAAAGGCAAAAATCGCAGCACTCCTCGAAGGAGCCGAAGCCAAGACTGAACAACCATGATCATCAATGTCATCAAAATTTTCTTACCAACGACGCTTGCCTTCCTCATAGGTATTGCGATCACGCCGACCCTCACGTCATATATGTACGCACACAAACTCTGGCGTCGCAAGAAACGTGTTGATGATGCAGAAATCACAAACGACACATACAAAAAAATCCATAACAGCGAGACTGAGATATCGACCCCGCGTGTAGGAGGTATCATCATCTGGCTTTCTACTACGCTCTGCATCGCGCTCATGTGGATCATTGCAAAGATAGCTCCCTCAGATCTCACTGCAAAGCTTGATTTCTACAGCCGTAGCCAGACACTGGTGCCGCTTGCTGCACTGCTCGTAGGAGCAGGTATCGGACTTGTTGATGATGCGGCGCAAATCAGAGGAGTGGTGGAGCGCATCGGCAATCGTTATATCAAGATTGGTATCGTTATCTTACTCGGAGCACTTATTGGATCATGGTTTTATTACAAACTCGGTATGACGAGCATTGCAGTGCCATTTACGCATGCACTCTCCCTCGGGGGACTCTTTGTACCGGTATTTATTGTTGTGCTCCTTGCAGTATTTTCAAGCTCGGTGATTGATGGTATGGATGGGCTTGCGGGTGGGGTATTTGCAGTGATTTTTGCAGCGTATTCAGTCATTGCCTTTGGGCAAAATCAGATCGATATTGCAGCATTCTGCGCAGTGATTGCTGGAGCAATTCTTGCGTTCTTGTGGTTCAACATTCCACCTGCACGGTTTTATATGGGAGAAACTGGTATCCTTGGTCTGACCGTCGTGCTGACCGTTGTTGCATTTCTCACCGATACAGTGCTTGTTTTGCCACTCATTGGGCTACCGCTGGTCGCGACAACCCTTTCAAATATTATTCAAATTACAAGTTACAAATACTGTGGCAAGCGCCGCGTATTCAAGATCGCACCACTACATCACCACTTCCATGCGATCGGTTGGTCAAAGGAAAAAATAGTGATGCGCTACTGGATCGTCAGTATCGTCTGCGCCCTGCTCGGAGTGGTGGTGGTACTCATCAGTAAATAACATGCAGCTTGCCGCAAAAAAAACAGCGCCTCCAAAACCATTTGATCGATACTTTCTTGGTATTGTCATTTTGATCACCATCATCGGGTTGTTTTCGTTCGTCTCAGCGAGTCTCGGCATCCTCGCAAAGAGTGAGAGCAAGTTCTATGGCGTACTATTCAACCAGCTCGTACTTGGGCTTGTCGGAGGGTTTATCGGACTCTGGCTCACAATGAAGATCCCGTACCTGTTCTGGAGAACGTACGCATTTTATATATTTCTTGGAGCGCTCCTCCTTACTATTGCAGTATTTATCCCAGGGCTTGGATTTGAGCATGGCGGTGCACAGCGGTGGATATCGATTGGGCCTGTATCATTTCAGCCTGCAGAGATCCTCAAGATCGGATTTGTCATTTATTTTGCTACCTGGCTTGCCTGGACACAAAAGAAGCACGGGGAGACAAAGTTCAAAATAGTGCCACTTCTGTGCCTCCTCGGGATCGTCGCAGGCGTCCTCCTCAAGCAACCTGATACCAAGAGCCTCATTCTCATTACCGCCGCAGCTTGTGGCATGCTATTCGTCTCAGGAGTGTCATGGAAACGCATTCTCATGATCATTGGTATCGGTATACTCGGCATTGGTGCGCTCGCATTCTTCCGACCATACGTAATGGATCGTATCAAGACCTATCTCAACCCTGCGAGTGATCCACGCGGCTCGTCATATCAGCTCCAACAGTCCCTGATTGCTATCGGCTCAGGTGGTGTATTTGGGCGAGGACTTGGACAAAGTGTGCAGAAATTCAGCTACCTCCCAGAGCCACAAGGAGACTCAGTGTTTGCCGTGATTGGCGAAGAATTCGGGTTCTTTGGATCTATGATCCTCGTCATTCTCTATGTTTTCCTCGGGGTACGCGGGTACAAAATCGCACTTCTCGCCCCTGATGCATTTGGGCGGTATCTTGTCGTTGGTATCACGACACTTCTCATCGCACAATCCTTCCTCAATATTGCGTCGCTGGTGGGACTTTTTCCGCTTACGGGAGTACCACTCGTCTTTATTTCTCATGGGGGAACCTCACTCTGTATTGCACTTTGCGCAGTGGGTATGATCCTAAACGTGTCGAGATATGAAAAAAAGGTATAATACACTCATCCTATGAAAATCCTACTGATAGGCGGCGGAACGGGTGGGCACTTCTACCCACTGATCGCCATTGCCGAAGAAATCAATCGCATCGTAGACGAGGAACGCATCGTCAACCTGAAGCTCTACTACATGAGTAATAGTCCGTACGACAAGGCCCTCCTCGAAGAACAGTTCATCACCTATATCCCGATTACTGCCGGCAAGCTCCGTGTGTATTTCTCTTGGAAGAATTTCATAGATATATTCAAAACGTTTTTTGGAGTTATTGGTGCACTGGTGAAAGTATTTAGACTGTATCCAGATGTTGTCGTATCCAAGGGTGGCTATGTCGCATTTCCGGTACTCATGGCAGCGCGTCTCTTGCGGATCCCTGTCATCATTCATGAGTCTGATACGGTGCCAGGTAGGGTGAGCAAATGGTCCGGCAAATTCGCAAAAAAGATCGCCCTTTCGTTTCCAGAAGCTGCAGCATATTTTGATCCCAAAAAGGTCTCCGTAACCGGACAGCCAATCCGCAAAAGTCTCATTCACCCAGCAGCACAGGGCGCAAAAGAATTCTTTGATCTTTCTCCAGGTGTTCTGACGGTAGGTGTATGGGGAGGGTCTCAGGGGGCAAAAGCAATCAATGATGCAGTAGTCAACTGTATATCCGGGCTCGTATCAGAATTTCAAGTCATTCACCAGACCGGAAATGAAGATTTTGATGATGTGATCACTGAGGTTCGTGTCACAATGGGGGACAACATTCGCCGCAACCGATACAAGGCGTTCAAATTCCTCAATACTGTCCAGTCCAAGATGTTCGCAGGGGCAGTCGATATCGTTGTATCGCGTGCAGGATCATCGCTCTTTGAGATTGCAGCATGGGGAAAGCCTTCTATTTTGATCCCCTATATTCACGCGCACGGAGATCATCAGCGCAAAAACGCCTACCACTACGCGCGCACTGGAGCCTGTGTCGTCATTGAGGAAGCAAATCTGAGCGCATCAGTGCTTTTGAATGAGATCAAGACCATCCTTGATACCAAAGAACTCTATGCTGCCATGGCAGCGCATGCGAAGGCATTCTTTACTCCTGATGCCGCTCGCATCATTGCAACAGAGGCAATCAGTATTTGCTTGAGTCACGTTCGCGAATAAGCCCTTTATTTTTTGAGTAGATATAGGTAAAGGACGCACCAAGGAAGAAGACTTGCGCAGAGTAGTACACCCATACAAGGAGCCCGACAAGGGATGCCCCGCCACCAAAGACATCAGTTTGTACGAGAAGTTTGATGTATGCCAAGATGCATGCATTTCCAATCATAAAGAGAAGCGTAGTCACAAACCCTCCAAAGACGAGCACTCGAAACGGTAACTTGCGAGCAGGAAGGATGCGATAGATAGTTGCAAAGAGTGCTGTGCCGAGTACGAGCGGTGCACCAAGCTGTACGACCCGCACGAGAGAAACAAATGAAGTAGGGAATGAAACAATACTCTCAAGGGTGGTAAAAAACACGGTAATACTAATAACCAAGACAAGAAGAACTACAAGAAGTGGCACGAATGAAAAAGCAACAAATTTTTTGTATATATATGCTCGAACAGTAGCCCATATTGAGGTGTGCATCACTCGTTCTTTGGGAGTACCCCATAAAATATCAAAGTCCTGATCAAGTTCAGCAAATACTCCTACTGCACCGAGAAGTGTCACGATCGCACCCACAACGGCAGCTATGAACGAGAACTCACGCGCCATACTGGTATGGAGCACACTTTCGATATAGTACGCGGCATTACTACCGACTACCCGAGATAGCTC